>JAOUGT010000048.1 GCA_029865485.1 Nitrospira sp. | reverse complement strand
CTTCCGATGGTCGTCTGCTCCTGGCAACTGTCCCGGTTCCTCTCCCTTCCACGTGAGACGCAAGGTGGCTTCGTCTTGGCGACGAGCTCCATCAATTCCGTATATTTTGCCTTTCCCGTCATTCTGGCCACATTCGGTGAAGAGGGCCTGACGTACGCCGTGCTCTTCGATCTCGGTCAAACGACGCTGACCCTCACCGTCCTCTACGGTCTCGCGGTGTGGCACAGCACTCAGGCTGCCACCCGTCGGCCAACTGTGATTCGTTTCCTATCATCGCCGCCTTTATGGGCTCTGGCCTGCATTCTCGTCATCAAATTGTCAGGGCAACATCTCCCACTCTGGCTGACTGAGCTACTCAAGCCATTGCACTTCACGACCACACCACTCGCCAGTCTGGTGCTCGGTCTCTCAATCAGTTTCTCCACGATCTGGCGAACGGCGCGCCTGGCCACTTTGGGCGTGGCAACCAGGATCGGTGGCGGGCTGCTGCTCGGACTTACGGCCGTGTGGGTCTTAGGACTGACGGGAGTGGAACGAGCGGTCGTACTCCTGATAGCCGCGATGCCCTCGGCGGTCAGCGCCCTGATCATCGCAACCGAAGCGCATCTCGATGAGGAACTGGTGGCCTCGATCGTTGCCCTTTCCATCTGCTTCGGTGTGCTGATGCTCCCCTGGCTCCCTGGACTGGCCGCCCTGTTGCTGGAATGATCGCCTATTTCCTACGACGGCTTGCTGAGAAACCTAGGGCGATCCCGAACCGAGACCATTTTCACGAGATCACGCACCGAGAGCACCCCGACAATCTTTCCGCTTTCCGTCACAGTCAAGTGTCGCACGCCCTGTTCGGACATCATCTTGCTGGCATCCCGGACCGTGCGATTGACATCGATGCTGAGCAGAGGCGAGCTCATCACAGCACTAACGTGCATGTGTTCAGCCGCACGATTGACTGCAAGCCCTTTCCGAACCATGTCGCACTCGGTCACGATGCCGACGATCTCTCCCGCTTCAACGGTCAACAAGGACCCGAGCCGTTTCTCGCGCATCAGCTGAGCCGCAGTGACAAGAGACGCATCGGTCGGGATCGTCGCAAATGTGGTGGCCATCAGAATGCTCAACGGACGGTAGACCTTATCAAGGTCGCTGACCGGGCCGCTTTCGACATCCACAAACGATCGCACCAAGTCCCGCACCGAGATGATCCCTATAATCTCCCCGGCCTCCACCACGCAGAGGTGGCGGATATGATTGGTTTCCATCAGATGGCTGGCATCCAACATGGTGCGGTCCCCCGTGATCGTCACAATTGGACTGACCATCACCTGATTCGCCATCGTCACCATGGGGTCTACTCCCGCAGCCAGAACTTTCCGTACAAGATCAGTCTCCGTCAGAATGCCGATCGGCTCTCGGGTAGGATCATCCGACTCGACCAATAGACAGCCGATCCGCTTGAAACTCATTCGTTCAGCCACAGCCATAACCGTCGCCTTCTGTGAGACGACCTCCAGATAGCGATGCATAAACTCCTTCACGGACCCGCCTCCATGCTCACCCATCTCAACTCCTTGTCTCATAATGAGGTTATTCACTCCACGACAATCTCTGTCAGGAATCCCAGATGACCACTATACCCGATTACTGATTCGACTATGAAGGACTACCCGCTTGATCAGGAAGAGAATCTCCACATACTTCGGGAACATGAGTCCCCCTGTCAAATCCACTCCTCACACTTCGATCAGTCCGCTATAAATAATGAAGGAGCATCCCTTTGTCCATTCGCGGCATACCTCTGAAAAAGAGAACCGACTGTCTGGAACCCA
Organism: Nitrospira sp.; assembly: GCA_029865485.1. Lineage (GTDB taxonomy): Bacteria > Nitrospirota > Nitrospiria > Nitrospirales > Nitrospiraceae > Nitrospira_D. The sequence goes on along the minus strand of JAOUGT010000048.1, from coordinate 16,576 downwards.
TTCCTCGTATGATTTTCAGACAGTAGATCCTTTCGCCTTCACCTTCTTCACTTGGAACGGCTTCGGTGGGACCCTTCAGGCCCAGCAGCCCGAACGGGCTCCACAAACATAACCTGCTAAATTTACGTAACAATCTTTCGATTTCTAGAAGCAGTCCAATCTGCTTCTCCGCCTTTGTCCCTCATGGCACTTAACTTGCTCAAAAGCTTTGCTACAGAGGATCTGTACTCCTAGGACCAAACACATGGGACAGCCGATGCCCCCTATCAGCGTGCGAATTGAATGGTGTCGACAACGATCGAGACAGGCTCGTAGTGAGCCAGAAGCGGATGCCTGGCAAGCCGAAGCGGACGGGCTTCGGGATGCCGTGATGAACCGAAACCATAGCAACGACTATCGGTTCTGTCCCCCAGACATTCGTGAGCGGTACCTGCTGGGCCTCCAAGACGGGCTCGCCATGCTGCAAGCAACGCGTGGGCAGCATGCAACTCATGCTACCGCCTCTGAAATTTCACAAGTCGTTCCACGGGGGGGAGCGTGGACACAATCGGGAGATGAATGATGAATTGCCAACGGTGCAACGGGCTCGCAGTCTATGATGATAGCTTCGTCGTCCAAACCGGTTCATCCTCGGACTTTCGCGCCTGGCGTTGTGTCAATTGCGGAATGATCGTCGATGAGGTGATCCACCGGAATCGGCAAGTCCTCCCACGGCGAAAGGCATCGGATCATTCCACACCCCGCCGATATGGAAATGAAGCTGCATAACAGGCCAGCGGTGTGTTGACAAACCCTCCGCCACATCTACAACAGATCGCTGCGCAGAGTGGGCGACCAGTCGGGATATCCCGCAGACTGCCCAGAAAATTCGTCCAGCAAGGCCGCGGTGGGCAAAGAGGCGAATCATGCTCTGCCTCGTACGCTGAGCCTCCGAGCGAGGCGAGAACGCCGTTGGTGACATTGGCAACGGTCATCTAGGGCAACAAGCTTTCGGCTTCACGTCGCTCCTGATCCCGCTTCCACTCGCCGGAGCGCAGGAGCTTGTCTCCAAGCCCAACGGCTAAGTTGCGGTAGATAATCACTCCAATATCAGGACGGCGTCGAATGAGGTCCTCCAGATCTCGTCGAGAAAGTTCGGCGACCTCGATCTCACTCACCGCCATTGCCGTGGCCGAGTGCGGTCGCGCCGATAGGAGAGAGACTTCGCCGCAGGTCTCTCCGGTGTGGATGGTACCAATGATGGCCGGAGAAGATCCTCCGCTGATGGTCACCTGTCCCTCAAGCACCACATAGAGCCGGTCGGTTGGATCGTGCTCGGCAAAGAGTCGCTCACCTCTTCGCATGTTTTTCACCGTGCACACTCCGGCCAACCTGGTCGCCTGTTCGGTATTCATTCCATGAAATAACGGAACGTCTTTGATCGCCTGCGCCATTCGAGGCGCGATGACGCACGTTGAAAATCCGCGCATTACTACATTGGCCACGGCTTGAACCGGCTCCGTCAACCCAAGAGGCCCGAGATCTTGCAGTCTATTCAGCCGCACCATCTTCACGATGTCGAGCCGCTCCACCTGATAGAACACCATGGCCGGCACGTAGGCCACCGGAAGAAAGTTCAGCTCCAGCAGCGTTCGCTGCATGCGTGGCGCATAGGCACTGACATCGATTTCAATGTACTCGATCCCCATTTCCTCCCGACACTTCCGTTCCAGTTCGGCCAAGAGAAAGCGCACCACATCATCGGTCAAGGCGATCAGTTCGAATACCCGGACAGTGTGCTCCACGGGGTCCATCGTGTAGCCGACCGCCCCGACGACCTGCATGCCGGAACGAGCCAGGAAGTAGTTGGTCTGGCGGGCTTGTAGCTTGAAGAAGCCGTAATCCAACCGCATGGGCCCGAAGATTTCCCGATTCCTCACCCGGCCTCGTTCAATGCGTAGTAATGCGGGATACCCCTCGGCTTGCAACTGTTCAAGTTGATACTCGCCACCGGACGGATACGAGGCAGAGTCTTCGTCCACGATAAAATCCGGCGTGAACGGCGGCTGGCCCATCACGAGATTGGCCAAGGCATAGGCTTCGGGGATGATACGCGCATTATTACGACGCAGAGTCAGGGCATCGCCAAAATACCGAGCCAGGAGCGCGAAGCTCTCGCGATGTCGGAAGAAGTGCTTGAGCGGCAAAAAGCCCATGGGAATGAATCCTTGTGCCAGGCTGATGCGTTGGGCATAGGGATGCACCGTACGTGCGACAACGAGCCCCACATGCAGACGGTTCCTGATGGCCTCAAGCCGCTTGTCCATGAGCAGCTTCCCGACCTGCATCCGGCGATAGTCGGGATGCACGGCAAGGCGGCCAAACTCTCCGACCAGATCCGAATGGGCCCCGAAGTCGAATAGGACGGATGCTGTGCCAACAACGCGTCCTGACTCCGTATCTTCGGCCACAAGAATCAACGCGTCGTCCGTGAAGACTGAACGTTTCAGCCAGAGTTCGTCGTAGAGTTCTCGATGCGGATAATCAGTTCCGTAGACCGCAAGAAAGATTTCGCGGATCTGCCCCACATCCTCTTCGCGGGCCTCTCGAACTCTGATCATGAGCGCCCCTTTGCAGTAGATCAGGAAGATGCCGGGTGCTGACGAAGCTGCTGGCCGGCAATTCTGGCGATAGCCCGATAATAGGCTGCCCCCACAGCCAGCGCTTCTTCATCGAAGTCAAACTTGCTGGAATGGGCCGGATAGCCTTCCCGACCAGGAACTTGGCTGCCGAACCGGACGTAGGCACCTGGAATCCGTTCTAGGTAGTAGCTGAAATCTTCCGCCCCCATATTGGCCGTCTTCAGCGGCAACACATTCGCCTCCCCGACCGCTTCGACCGCGGCGCGACGCGCGAGGCTCGCCGTCTCCGGGAGATTGACGAGCGGCGGTGTACCCTCCATAACCACAACATGAATCTTGGCCCCATGTAGCTGTGCGATCGACTCTGCAATGCGGCGAACAGAACTGAGCAATTGTCGGCGGACAACCGGATCCTGCGCCCGTACCGTTCCTTCCAGCTTGGCCTGTCCCGCAATGACGTTTGGCGCAGTCCCCGCATGAAATTGACCGACGGAGACGACAGAAGGGCGGGCGGGATCGATCTCTCGTGAGACGATCGTCTGCAAGGCCATAATCATCAAGCTTCCCACGACCACGGCATCGATGCTCTCATGCGGTCTGGCGCCGTGCGCTCCCTGCCCAATAATCTCAATAGCAAAATTATCCGACGATGCATTGACCGGCCCCTCACTCACCACGATAGTCCCTGGGCGGTAATGTCGATCCAGATGGCCGCCAAAAATCAGGCCGGCTCCCTCGAGCACCCCTTCCTTGATCATGGCGATCGCACCGGTCCCCTTTTCTTCAGCCGGCTGGAAAATCAACCGCACCGGCGCCGGCAAGTCCTTCTCTTGGGACAGCAGCGCGGCCGCGCCGAGGAGCATCGTGGTGTGCCCATCGTGGCCGCAGGCGTGCATGACTCCGTTATGCACCGATGCGAATTCGAGGCCGGTTTCCTCTTGAATGGGCAGTGCATCAGTGTCGGCCCGCAATACGACGCAGGGCACTCCGGAATCTCCGGGAATGTCAGCGACGACCCCATGGCCCGCGATGTTCGTGCGATGATGAATGCCTAGGTCGTGAAGAAACCTGCTGATGACTGCGGCCGTCCGATCTTCCTGCCTACTCAGCTCAGGATACCGATGGAGATCTCGTCGCAGAGCGACCAATCGGTCATACAGCTCTGGTGCAATCAACGCCATGGCAGTTCTCTCCTCGCAGAGCCCAGCCGGTCAAAGGTCATCACCTGGCCGAGGCCCCATCATCCTTCCTTCGCCTGCACACCCTGTTGATAGGTTGCATACACATAGACCGGGATGGGCAGATGGCCGAGATGCTTTTCAAGCAACGGCTTGACGACTTTCCAATCAAGCCCGCCCACTCCTGTCGCAAGACGAGGGAGCGCAAGACTCTTGACCTTCTCACTTTCCACCAGCTTCGAGAGGGCTTTGAGACAGTGATTGACGTTTTCGATTGTCGCTTTTCCTGGATTAGACCCATGGCTGGGAGCCGGTTCTTGGGTAAACAAGCTCACAATTCGCGTACCACCCGCGCCGGCCCAGGCCCACAGTTCACCCGACTTGGGGGAAAATGTCTGGCAATAGTGCCGGAAATCCTTGTACATGGCAGGCCACTCCTGCCGCAGACTCAGTGCCAAGCCATTGGCAAAACCGTCGTTCGGTGCGACACCATGCGCCACTATTTCGGCCTTCGATCGTAGAATATCTCCCGCCACTTCCTTGAGCATAGAACCTCCCATGATTGTATGAATCCCAACAGTATGTCACAGCCAGTCCTGCCGCTTCACACCGCGGATGTGTAGTGACCGACCAATCGCCCTTGCGAATCCCCTTTCATTCCGTTATGAACATCGAACGTTGTTCCCTTGCCAGAGGCCACGCCATGGTGCACATTCGACCCGCGACCGAAGCTGATTTTCCTGCGATCCTCCTGGTGCAGCAGTCCGCCTTCGGTGAATATGCCTCGGTCCACACCGTGAGCGGCTGGACGACAGAAACCCTTGAGAGCCTCAAAGCAGACGCTCGGGAGAAACAGATCTTCGTGGCCGAAGAAGACCGTACGATTGTCGGCTCCGTACGGTTCTGGACGGTGGCCGGCGTGTGCGTCATTCGCCTGCTCTCTGTGAATCCCAACCACCAGCACCAAGGAGTCGGCAAAGCCCTGATACGCGAGATCGAGCGGGTCGTGACCGATGCTCATAAGCTCTACGCCTGCACCATGTTACGCACAGCTCGCAATATTCAGTTCTTTCTGAACCTTGGGTACAAGGCCGAGACCATCCTGCCCGATCACTACGATCATCTCGATCTCATTTGCTTCACGAAATATCGCTGAGCCGCTTCTCCGCTGACGACTCATACGAGCGCCACAAACTCTCCCGCCGAACGGTTACGGTGTTTTTGCGCACCGAAACCCATAGCCGAACTGCCGGTTCATCGGTTGCGCATTGAACCGATGTGCAGACCGCAGAAAGTCCGCCACATACAACCAGGAGCCTCCGCGTACGACCTTCTCATCGCCTTTTGCCGGGCCGATGGGGTTCTTCTCCGGACTTTTCTTATATGAATCGAGCCCATACCAATCAAACACCCACTCCCAGGCATTCCCGGCCATGTCGTAGATCCCATAGGGGCTCTTCCCTGCCTCGAACGATCCGACCGGGGATAAAGCCAGATGGTCATCCCAATCCTTTCGTCCGTAATTGGCGTGGAGCCTGGTCGGGGCTTCATTGCCCCAGGGATAGATCCGTCCATCGGTTCCCCTTGCAGCCTTTTCCCATTCCGCTTCCGTCGGCAAACGCTTCCCGGCCCATTTGCAGTAATTGACCGCATCCTCCCAACTGACATTGACGACCGGACGTCTCAGATGTTGCGGTTGATTCATGACGCTCCAGTCCGGAGGTTCTTCCATTTCCGTGGCTTCCAAATACTTGGCATACTGCCCGACCGTCACCTCATACTTGTCGATTTTGAACGCATTGAGATAGATCTGTCGCACAGGCTTTTCATCATCCCCAAGTGTGCTGCCTCGGGTGAACGTCCCCGCCGGCACCAGCACCATCTGCAGATCGAGGTTCTCAGCCTCTCCCATTCCTCCGGACGCCCCGGCCGAGACTTGTTTCTTCGCCCCGGACAGAGATCGTGGAAGTTTGGCCTGGAGCTGCTGGTGAAGGACCTGCTGTTCAGTGGTCAGGCCCATTTCATGCGCGCTTTCGAGCGTCTCCTGGGCTTGCTTCATCTTTCCAGCGGCCACCAACGCTTTCGCCTCGTGCAGGAGCCTCCACGCCGTTGTTTCCTCTCGCAACCGCCAGACCTTCGCTTTAGTCTTGGGCAAATAGGATGTGGTCCGCCCGGACTTGGCATCCAGATCCAGTGCAGCCTCGTAATGTTCCTCCGCGCAGATCCAAGCCTCTAGGGCTCGGCAGGCTTCGGCGAGGTTGAAATGTGCCTGAATGTTGGACGGATCTTTCTGAATACCGGTCTCCAACAACGTACGTGCCTCTGCATACTGTTTGTTTTTCAATAGGTTCTCCCCCTTGGAGAATTCCTGATCCCCGGCTCCGGCTGCATACACGGCAGCTCCCGAAGCGATGAAGAGGCAGAACACCGCCATATTCGCCGACACGTGTCTCATAAACGCCCCCTTCCCCGTTCTAACTGATTGCCCTGTTGGATTCGGCCTCCCCTGCCAGCGAAGGGCTTCAACCCGGACCAGCCTGACAGGCTTGCCAAAGACTACCTACAAGTTTAGTGCCTGACTGTGATGACACTGTTGTTTCTTCCCGTAAAGAGACTCCTTGCCCCTCACCCCCATGCATAGCATAGATCGAGCACGGCATGGGATTCGCTCCGAACTCACGTCTCTTCCTGCACCAGGCGAGCGGCATGGTCGATCCTTCACCGCGCGCATCGAGGGAGCACATTCCGATCGCGCGGCCTCGGCGAGCACCGGGGTTGCCGACCACATTCTCTCTGGCTTCTTTTCCGCTCCAAGCGACTGGCAGGTTTTGGGGCGTTCCTTTGACAACATTGCGGGCAACCTTCCCCATTTGCTTCAAGGGAAAGGTTACGACGACATTGCGCCACCCTGGCACAGCCCTATAGTAGCACGCGTCACCCCTCAACGTTTCCTTCCAAGAGACAGGGTCGTTGGTTCTCAACTGCGCGCATGGAACGAGCACCGCCCGACGCCTAACAATAGGATTGGTCTCGTGTGCGCGCTCCGCGAGCACAGTGGACCAACGAACCTGTCTGCTACACCCATTCCGGCGCCTCATCTTTCCCAACCTTCCGCCCTGCAAACAGGCTGTACAGCGCAGGCAGGACCACCAGGGTCAACGCCGTCGACGTAAAGAGCCCCCCGATCACGACACTGGCAAGCGGCCGCTGCACCTCTGCTCCAATCCCTTGCGCCAATGCCAACGGCAACAGACCGAGCAACGTCGTCATCATCGTCATCACGACCGGACGAAGACGCAGGCTGCAGCCTGCGAGGATGGCTTCTTCGATCGATTGTCCTTCGTGACGCAGTTGGTTGATATACGAGACCAGCACGATCCCGTTCCCCACGGCCAGTCCGAAGAGTTCGATGAACCCGATAGAAGCCGGCACGCTCAGATACTGCCCGCTCAGCCACAGCGACACGATTCCGCCGATCAAGGCGAAGGGAAGATTCAGAATGATTAAGGTGGCGTATCGCAAAGAATGGAACGCCCAGTAGAGGAGAAAAAAGACGAGCCCAAGGGTGATGGGCACGACGATCATCAACCGCGCGTTGGCTCGTTCCATATTTTCAAACGCCCCGCCCCAAACGATGCTGTATCCTTCCGGCAAGTTGAGCTGCGTCGTGAGCTTGGCACGCCCTTCATCTACAACACCGCCGATATCCCGGCCGACGACGTTGAAACCGATATAGATACGACGCTTGACCTGCTCGCGACTGATGCGAGCCGGGCCTTCGCGCATCTCAACCTTTGCCAGGTCACTCATGGGAATGAGCGCACCCGATGCGGATTTCACCCGGATTTCTCCGATCGCTGCCACGCTATTCCGGTACGGTTCCGGAAATCTCAGGGTGAGCTCAAACCGACGCTCGCCTTCATAGACCTGCGTCGCCGCTCTTCCACCGATCGCGGTTGTGATGAGCTCCTGCACGTCAGCCACATTGATGCCGAAACGGGCGATCTTTTGCCGATCAATGTCGATAACCAAATACGGCTGCCCGGCGACTTGTTCGACCTTGATATCCTTGACCCCCTTGATCGACTGCAGCAGAGCGGCAATCTCCTGCGCCTTGTCCCGGAGCACATCGAGATCGTCTCCAAACAACTTGATCGCGCATTGGGTTCTGATGCCGGAGATCAACTCATCCACTCGTTCCTGAATCGGCTGGCTCATGAGGACGGAGATGCCGGGGATCTCGGCCAGCTTTTTCCGAATCGCGTCCGTCAATCCCGATTGAGTGGTTGCCGTTGTCCATGTGCTTCGATCGTGCAGAGACACGATCGGATCGCTCTCGTACAGGTCTTCTGGATGGTAGGGAATTTCGGCTCGCCCGATTCGACTCACCGCCGTCTTCACTTCAGGAAACTCCAACATGGCCTTCTGAGTCTGCTTCTCCAGTTCGATGGATTCAGTGAGCGAGACACTCGGCAGCTTCACAACTTGGGGGGTCAGGGCCCCTTCTTCAAGAAGGGGAATAAACTCCCGTCCCACGAGTGGAATGAGGCCTAGGCTGCACAACACCACCACCGTCGACCCAGCCAGGACGAAACGTCGGTGCCGGAGTGTCCATTGCAACACCGGCACGTAGCGTTGTTTCATCCAGACCGTCAGCGCCGTCTCCTGTGTATGATCGCGGCGCAGGAGCAGAGACGCCAGCACCGGTGACAGCGTCAGCGTCACCAAGATGGAGGCCACGAGTGCGATCACCAGCGTGTAGGCCAGCGGCGCAAACATCTTGCCTTCCATACCCTGTAACGTCATGAGCGGGAGGAAGACGACGCTGATGATCAGAATGCCAAAGAGGATCGGCCGCCCCACTTCCTTGGTCGCATGGAGAATCACGCTGAGCCGGCTTTCCTCCGAGGCACCGGTGTGCTGCGCGAGATGTCGATAGGCGTTTTCCACGACGACCAGTGACCCATCGGCAATTTCGCCGATAGCGATCGCCAATCCCCCGAGCGTCATCAAGTTGGCCGAGAGCCCGAACCGTTCCATAGCGATAAAGGTGACGAGGGGCGTGACGATCAACGTGACCGTCACAATGATGGCGCTGCGGACATGGCCCAGGAAGAAAAAAAAGACGAACATGACCAAGACAATCCCCTCGATTAACGCATCGCGCACCGTATTGATGGCGGCATTCACCAGTTCGATGCGGTCATAGAACGGGATCAGTTTTGTCCCTGGGGGGAGAAGAGTGCCCTGCTGCAGATCCGCGACCTTTGTCTTGATCGCCTCCACCACCTCACGGGCATTGCCGCCACGAAGCATGAGCACCGTTCCAATCACCACCTCCCGTTCCCCATTGAGCACCACTGCGCCATGGCGAACGGCGTGGCCGATGCGGACCTCTGCCACATCCCGCACGAACACGGGCGTGCCACCGACCTCCTTCACGATGATGGATTCAATGTCATCCACGGTCCTGATCAACCCAAGTCCCCGCACGATCGACCGTTCAGCATGACGCTCGAGCACGTTGCCACCAACATTCGCGTTATTCTTGACCGCTGCCTCGTAGATCTGATGAAGCGTGAGGTCGAATTTGCGCAGCTTGGCTGGATCAACCACGACCTGATACTGTTTGACGAACCCACCCATTCCATTCACATCGATCACACCAGGGACACTCTTCAGCTGGGGGCGCAGCACCCAGTCCTGCAACGTGCGCTGATCAGTCAACTCTGTCTGGATGGCCATGGCATCGGTCGTCGCCTGAGGCCCTGTGCTGAGCCGCCCGTCCTGAGCTTGTCGAGGGGTGGAAGGGCCTTCAACATAATAGTGAAAGACCTCACCCAGCCCGGTAGTGACAGGAGCCATCACCGGCTCGAGCCCATCCGGAAGCCGCTCCTTTGCCGCCATGATCCGCTCAAGGACCAATTGCCGTGCAAAGTAGATGTCCACGTCATCGTTGAACACGACGGTGATTTGAGAGAGGGCAAACTTGGACAGAGAGCGAATCTCCACTAATCCAGGTAACCCGGTCAGCTGAAGTTCAAGTGGATAGGTGATAAAGCGCTCAACCTCAACCGGCGAGAGACCCGCCGCTTCGGTCAGCACCTGCACCTGGATATTGGTCACGTCGGGATAGGCATCGATGGGAATTGACTCGAAGGCAATGACGCCGACGACGGACAACAGCCCAGCCAGACCAACGACCAGTATTCGCTGCCGCAATGAGAATTCGAGAAGCGAGACGATCATGGCGTGGGCTCAATCTTGTGCCGTTCGATTTCAGACTTGAGCGCGAAGGAACCTTTGGTCACGACCTGCTCGCCTGCTTGCACGCCCTCGAACACCCTCACGCCATCTCCCTCTTCGTTCCCCAATTTCACCGTCCTTGTTTCGAAAACACCGGCCTCTCGTTGAACAAAGACCATCTTGCCCGCGGGTCCATCGTGAACTGCCGCAAGCGGGATGCTCAGCGCGTCAGGACTTGACGTGATATACACACTGATGATGGCGAACATTTCCGGCTTCAACAGTCGATCCGGATTCGGCACGGTGACCCGCAAGCTCATGGTACGGGTGGCCGGATCGAGCATGTCTCCGACATAGGTGATGGTTCCGCTGAAGATCGCATGAGGATAGGCGGCCAGCACTACGTTGACCGTTTGGTCCTTGCGGATGAATCGGATATCCTTTTCGGGCACGTTACCGATCACCCATACGTCGGTAAGGTTGGCCACAGTGAACAGTGTTTGATCCGTTTCAACCACTTCTCCCTTCGTGATGTTTCGTGTGATGACCCGCCCGTCGAACGGCGCACGCAACGGCATGTCGGCTTTGATCGTATGCTCACGATCCAGCCTGTCGATTTCTTCTCGAGGCACACCGAGCAGCTCCAGCCGATTCCTCGTCTCACGGGATTCGGCCCTGGCCGCCTTCATCGCCGCCTCACGACGTTGCAGTTCTGCCAGGCTGACGGCCTTGTTCTCATACAACTCCCTGGCTCGCCCATGGGATCGTTCGGCTTCCTCAAGCCTGGCCTCAGCTTTAAGATGTTCACCCTCCGCCACCCCAAGGTCCACGCTGTGGAGCAGCGCCAAGAGCGTGCCTTTCTTCACGTCCTGCCCGACATCGACATGCACCTTGACCACCCGGCCACGAATCAGGGCCGTGACCTCGGCTAATTCGTTTTGGTTGGCTTGGACGGTGGCGGGAAATTCACGATGCGAAAGGATCTCCCCTTGCGCCACCGGCGACAACTCCAACTGCATGCGAGATAGCTCTTCAGCGGTCAGACGCAACAGTCGAGATGGTGCGGGAGCGGGAGGGTTCGCAACAGGGGTGGTATCGGCCGATCTGTTCTCACAAGCCGACCCCACCGCAACGATGAGGCAGATCACCAGGCTGCGAGAACAGGCTTGCAGAAGTTGTCCTACGTTATATAGCGCCACGTGTGCCTCTCCCAGTAGTCTCTTCGCACGGGGCATGCCTTCCAATCATGTGGTTTTCCTGATGCATGAGCGGATTTTCGTAGCCTATTGCCACGGTGGGAGAAAGGCGCTGTCGCAAAATGCGACAGTCCCTCTTGAGACTGCCGAGACTGTCTGGCGCTATTGATGGGCGAGTATGAGATACTGCGTTCGAAAGGGATCAACTCTGTATGGAAGTCCAAGCCCAATTTCCAGACGAACAATCGACCGCCGGCGAATTTAAGCGCCAGGCGGATTCGTTCCGCAACTGGGTGACAGCTGATGGCAGTTCCGGCTATCCAGCCGCTGGGGACCGGTATCATCTGTATGTGTCATGGGCCTGCCCCTGGGCCCATCGAACGATTATCGTTCGCAAGCTGAAACAGCTCGAGTCCGTAATCGGAATGACCGTGGTGGATCCGATTCGTGATGAGCGAGGATGGGCGTTTCATGAAGGTCCTGGGCACTCCCTGGATCCCATCAATGGATTTCAGTTTCTGAGCGAGGCCTACAAAACAACCAACCCGTACTACATTGGGCGCTTTACGGTCCCGATCCTCTGGGACCGTGTCACCAGGCGCATTGTTACGAACTCCGACGACGATCTCATGAGAATCTTCAACGGTGAATTCAACCGATTCACCGAAAGCCCGATCGATTTGTATCCGGATGGCCTGAGGCAAGAGATCGAGGAGCTCAACACGTTTATTTACGAGAATGTGAACGACGGAGTCTATCGAGCGGGATTTGCCACGTCACAACAGGCCTACGAGCGAGCGACACGACGACTGTTCACCGCATTGGATCAGCTGGACGCACGCCTCGCCACGCGCCGCTATCTCTTCGGGCCGGAATTTGTGGAGACCGACTGGCGCCTGTTCGTCACGCTCGTTCGATTCGACGCGGTCTACCACGGACATTTCAAATGCAACGTCAGACGAATCATCGACTACCCGAACCTTTTCGGATACCTCAAAGACCTGTACCAAACGGACGGCATTGCAGACACTGTGAATTTCGATCATATCAAGCGGCACTACTACATCACGCACGACGACATCAATCCGATGCGTATCGTCCCAATCGGCCCCGATCAAGACCTCACCTCTAGCCATGGGCGGGAACGTTTATCCGGCTAGTGCCTGCTCTGCCAAGATCCGCATCCTCGCTTCAGTGATCGACTGCCATCACAGACCACTGTGTGTAAGAAGCTAGACAGTTCTGAGGATATTCTCCCCATTCCCACTTGCGATCTCAGCTCCCTGGGCCCATCTCCTGTAGATTTACGTGACTTTCAGACGCGCACAAGAGTTGCGTATTGCCACATGAACGGATGAGCCCTTGTGTGTAGGCATGAATTTTCAGTCAGGTAAATAACTCTGAAATCGGCGACCGAACAAGACATCAGAAGATATCGTAGCTACCGGGGGGAACCTGCCATTTCATTCACTAAAAAGGAGGAGTTATGGAAAGCAGTCTCTTAATTTTCGCCGTGGTCATGCTCGCTCTTTTGATCGGAGGCATTGTCGTCTACAAGAAGAGTGCATAGCGGATCACGTCCTTGATTCATTCAGGGAAGTGTCCAACGCCTTGTGCAGTAAGTGTGAGGCGCTTTCTGCTGGAGAAGCGGTAGGGTATGGGGACTATCCTAGATCGGTCGAAGTCCCAAGAGTGCTGATGTGCTCGTTCCTGACCGGGACGAGCACATACCTCCATGGTGTGGGTGTGCGTGAGCAACCTGTCAGGCTTTACCTCACGACAAGCACTGAGCACGCGGTTTGTTGGACCAGTTTCAACGAGACGCTGCCCTGTAGGAACCGTGCGATAGCACCCCGCCCTTTTGCGCCTGTGACAATCAGGTCCGGTTGTTCGAGATTCACGACCTTCATGATCTCTTCGGCCGCCGGTCCGACCCGAGGGAACTGCCTGACTCGGTAGCCGATCTTCTCGAGTTTGGCTGCCTCCTGAGCCAGCAACTGCTCCCCCGCCTCCTTCACTGCCGTATACCGCAAGAACGGCATGACATGGACCAAGAGAATCACGAGTGGTTTGCCGTCAGCCGAGGCCTTGAACCGCTTGAGCAGAAACTGAAGCGCCTTCCCGGATGCAGCCGACCCATCTGTTGCGAATAGGATCCGCTGAGGAGAATGCGGTGGCTCCTTGACGATGAGAACCGGAGTCGTGGCATGGAGCGTCACGGCGGTCGACACACTTCCCAACATGAATCGGTCAATGGCGTCCAACCCTCGACTCCCCACCACAATCAACGCCGTACTTCCCGCATGCTTCAGCAGCGCCTGTGCAATCGGCCCCTGTTCCACGCGGACGGTACCGGTCAATCCCAACGCACTCAACCGTTTTTTCGTACTCAGTTCCACCTGCTTGGCTCGGCTTTCCAACAGATGAATCGCCTCCCCAATATCTGGTTCATACCCACTGATGGATGGATAGGTGAGAGCCGGTACGCGAGCGGAATTGAGATCGATGGAATGGATCGCCGCCACCCTAGGGGCAGCACGGAAGGGCATCTTGCCCACCCAGTCCAGCGCCCATTCGGAGTATTTCGACCCATCCATCCCGATCACGACCTTCATCGTCATGTCACTCCTCCAGGCAATAGGACCTTCCGCCTTGTCACACGGACATCACCGGCTGTGGTTGACATTGAAGACTCGCTCAATAGACGATGGGTGGCCGTTTCTCGTTGATAATCAGCATCAGTCGCCGGCGTCTAAGTGGTCGTTCAGGGTCTCGTGTGTAGTGCGCGAGATCCTCTGACAGTTCCGTGAGCCTGAGTGGAACAGAGATCCGCTGCTTGATATGAGGCACGTTGGTTTCGAGCGAGAGATCGACCAACTCTTCAGTCGTGCCTGTCACCTCGGCGTTCAGGTCCTGCTCGTCAAGAAAGTGCACGGTCACCCGTTCTTCCGGATTGATCCACGGGATAATGGTCTTTCGCTTTTCATGGTTGGTCATCGCCATCTCTTCGTCACTCGCCCCAAGGTCTCGTCATGGCGACGGGGCTGGAGTTTTCTCTCGTGATTGAGCCAACCAGCGGATGTAGAGCAGGACATGCTGCTTCTCTTCCTTCGACAATGCCCATTTCCAAGACCCCATCGCGGTGCCTCGTTCACCCTCGTGAATCGTCTTGGTCAGTTCGGCATCGGACTTCCGCTGAACCGCCTGACTGGTGAGATCAGCTGGAGGAGGGGTGACATCAAATGCGTGACCTCTTCCCTGGTCCCCATGGCAGAACCGACAATACTCTCCGTAGAGACGTTTCCCCTCCTGTAAATCGTAATGCTCTCGGAGCGCTTTCTCACTGCTCCTCTGCTCCGCACCAGCGCTCTTAGGAGGGAGACATGGCAGGACAAGGAATAGAAATAATAGGACACCCCACGATGACATCACTTGTCCCCCTCGCATCATACGAGAGGCTAAATGGCAACCATCGTGCCATTGGGATGGGCCGCCGCAAGATGGCAGGCCGGTTATAACGTATTGCAAACACTGGGCTTCATCTGAGTGCAGGCCTGGGCTCGCTTCGAGACTGGGGAATTTTACTCGGAAGCCATTTGCTCACTGTCGCGGAATGCTACAGCGGAGGGAACGACAAACCAGGAGATCTGATTGTTGGGAAATGTGGCAACAATGACGGAAGACCGTGGGGAGTTGGTCGAGTCACAAGGAACGCATCAGCAGATACGCGGGAGTTGCTCCCCCGAGAGAAGATCGAGAATCCGTTGAGTGCCCAGGACTGTCCGTAACACAACCGGTGGAGCCTGACGATCCGTGACGGTGCCGATGTAAGCCGCCTGGCTCGCTGCTTCATGGCGCCGCATAACAGCCAGGGCCGCTTTGGTCTGGGAGGCCCGAACCATTGCGACGAAGCAGCCCTCATTCGCTACATAGAGTGGATCGAGTCCCAAGAGCTCGCAGGCTCCGCGCACCGGCTCGTTTACCGGAATGGCCGCTTCATCCACCGTCAGGCCGACCTTCGCTGCCGCTGCTAGTTCATTCAACACGCTGGCCAGGCCTCCACGAGTAAGGTCGCGCAGACAATGGAGCTCGATGCCGCACTCGATCAAGTCTGCGACGATACGATGCAACGGTGCCGTATCGCTTTTGATATCGCCTTCGAACGTCAGTCCTTCCCGCACGCTGAGCACCGCCACCCCATGAGAACCGAGGTCACCGCTCACCAAAATCGCATCACCCGGTTGGATCAACGTCGGCATGACACGAACACCGTTCGGCACCAGTCCAACGCCAGATGTATTGATGAAGATTCCATCACCTTTGCCGCGATCCACGACTTTCGTATCGCCGGTGACGATCGGCACCGCAGCGGCCCTGGCTGCTTCGGCCATCGAGTTCACCACTCGCTGCAGCACGTCCAGACTCAGTCCTTCTTCTAGAATGAATCCCACACTGAGATACAGAGGCTTCGCACCACACATGGCCAGATCGTTGATCGTGCCGTTCACCGCCAGACTTCCGATATCGCCACCTGGGAAAAACAGCGGGCGCACCACGTAGGAATCCGTCGTAAAGGCAAGCGTGCCTTTTTCAACCGGCCAGGTGGCGCCGTCATGCAGGGAATCCAGCAAGGGATTCCGAAAGGCCCGCACGAACACATCCTGAATCAACTCCTGCATGAGCCGCCCGCCGCCGCCATGGGCTAGCTGGACTGTCTTTTTCGATGCTACTGGCAATGGACAGGTTGGCTCAAATGTCTTGTTGTTCATGGTTTGTTTCTTGTTTCGAGTTTCGAGTTTCTGGTTACGGGTTTCGAGTTTGGCCGGCCATCACGCAACTCGAAACCAGAAACCCGCAACTCTCACCTTGGATAGCGAGCTACGCTTCACGCTTCACGAATGACGCTCCCCCGATACCGATAGTACGCGGCACAGGCTCCTTCACCCGACACCATCGGCGCGCCTAGCGGCTTCTCTGGCGTGCAGCGAGTCCCGAAGGCCGGACAGTCCATCGGTTTGACCAAACCTTGGAGAACCAGCCCACTCTGGCACTCCGGATCTTCAATACCTACCGAGAGCTGTCCAAGTTCACGTTGAAACTTCACCTCGGCGTCGTAGGCGCTATAGCCAGATTTCAGACGCAGACCGCTTGCCTGAATTTCACCAATGCCGCGCCAGGTCCGCGCCGCCGGTTCGAATACCTCGTCGACAAGAGTTCTCGCTGGTCGGTTTCCCTCTCGACTGACCGATCGCACGTACTGATTCTCGACTTCGACTCGTCCCTCTTCCAACTGGCTCACCAGCATGGCCACACCCTCGAGCACATCGAGCGGCTC
>JAOUGT010000047.1 GCA_029865485.1 Nitrospira sp. | reverse complement strand
TTGTCCCATTGATGTGTGGTCCGTAACTTGACCAACTGGGCGACATAGGCCAAGAACAAGAGTCCGTGGATCAATCCCACCACCCTGACGGCCAGTGGCATTCCCATGAAGTATTTCATCGGCATGGCGATGAAGAGCAAGAGCAGAAAAGAACTTCCCTCGGCCAACGCAGTCACTCTGAATTTTCCGATCGGACTCATCGATATCGAATGTTCCCCACAACGCATCCAGACATGACATAGGTGGCGCCTGGCTCGCCGACATTGTCATCAACTCTTGAAGCCCTGTCAATGAGGCGTGTGAGGGGAGGAGTGAGTGGCTCGTGTCAGTGCCTCTAGCGCGAGCAATTGGGCCGATCTGCTACGGGCCCACACACAGATTTGGGACCGTCAACCGTGTGAACAGATGCGGCGAGGCCACAGCGGTGGAAGGATAGTGCTCAAGGGCCGATTTGAACTCGGGGTGGCTAAAGGCTGTTCGGAAGTGTGCGACGGACTCCCATACGGCATAGTTCATGAAGACGGTGCTGCCCCCGATCCCTTGATGTAATTGCGTCGAGATATAACCAGGTTGGCGTTTCATCCAATTGGCGTCCGCTTCCCATGCCTTGAGGAGGGCGAGGATGTCGGCTTCCGCGACCTGAAAGATGTTGACCTGGACGATGGGGGAAGCCTCGGTGCTGAGCTGTTGAAAGATTGGGGTACTCGGGTCAAGTGGCTGAAGCTGAAGCATGGCCTATCTCTGTTAGTCTAGGATTGAGAATATGAGCCCTAGACGAGCCAGCGTACCTTCCTATGGCACGGTGATCCACCGGTCTATGTCGGCGGCAGCATCCAGTAGCACCAGCCGAGAATAAATGGGGCCGCGACATACATGGCCTTTTTCCCGAAGGCATCGTGCACCCCATAGATGAGGATGCAGGCGATGAAGGTGAAATAGATCCAGCCAATTCCTCGATAGCTGGCATTATGTTCTGCGGCCAGCGCGAGGGCAGGTGATCCCAGGATCAACCCGGCTGAGAGTGTGGCGAAGCGTTTCATCGCGATTTCCTTCCATGAGAGGTAAAAGGATGGGATGTGAGGGTGAAGGAAGTTGAGGGTGCAGGCACAAAAACGCCCTCGTGGCGATGGGAACCAGGAGGGCGTGGGATTGTTCTAAAGCAGGGTCCTATGAGGGCGTCAGCGAGATCTAGCAAGGAGTCACAGAATACCTCTTTGTCTAAAGGGACTGAGCCATGCTGCGCTTTCCCATCCAGGAAGTCAAACCAGCGGCTGGTTGAAGAACATATCTGAGATGTGCGAAGGGGGGATCTGAAAGTGAATCGCGACGGTTGGGGATCGCATCCAATGGCGCCGGTCTTGTTTTGCGGGTAGTTTCCTTAGGGGGAGCAAGTCATCGCCACTGTAACGTAGCGTTTGGCTGTAAGTCAGGCACTATGTCTGCCAGGGGCTCTTTCACCCGTATCATCACGAGGTGGTGAGAGCTGTTTGGCTTGACCATAGGTGTAAGACGGTTTTAATATCGATAAGCTAACGGTAGGGAGGTCACCATGGCTACCACCACGATTTCGTCCAAGTTTCAGGTCGTCATCCCGAAGGAGGTCCGAGACAAACTTCATTTGACACCCAGACAACGCTTGTTGGTGATTGAAAAGGGAGGTGTCATTACGCTTGTTCCGGAAGTGCCCCTCAAATCGTTGAAAGGCGTACTCAAGGGAATGCCGACCGGGGACGTGAGAGAGAAACAGGACCGCGAATGAAAATCCTGTTGGATTCCAGTGGGTGGATCGAGTTCTTCACCGACGGGCCCAGGGCCAACCGGTATGCCGGCTATCTGACTTCACGGCATCAGATCATCACACCGACGATCGTATTGTACGAAGTCTACAAGAAAATCAAACGAGAGCGAGGCGAGGAAGCGGCTATGCAGTTTGCCGGGCGGCTCCATACGACCCACGTGATTCCATTGACGGAGTCGATTGCCTTGCTCGCTGCCGATCTGAGCCTCCAGCACAGACTCGCGATGGCTGATGCGATTGTGTATGCCACAGGACGAGATCAGGAGGCAGAGGTGGTCACCGGTGACGCAGACCTCGAAGGCTTGCCCGGTGTGGTGTATATCAAGTAGGGGATCATCGCAATCACTGCTGACACCATGGATGGTACAGAGGGAGTGGGAAAGCTAAAGAGACGTGCGAACTGTCGTGTCATGCACGATTCAAGATCCGACCCCCACTCCGACCCTGTGCTTTGGCCAAAAGGACTTCGCCATGCTGCGCCTTCCTGCCCAAGAAGTCAAACCAGAACTGCCTGTTGAAAAAGTGCGAGACGTGCGAGAGGGAGGTTCAAACGAGAATCGTGAGGATTAGGGATGGCATCCAATAGTGCTGGCTTTGATTCGCAGATGATTGCTGCCTGGGGGTGAGAATCGTTGCTATCTGCAGCACAGCCCTCGTCTGTAAATAGGTCAATACGTATACCAGGCCCAATGTTCACTCATTCCAGGTGCCGCGCCGTTCCTGTCGACCTGCCCGCAGAGTTGGAGCGGCCGCATCACGATGTTGAGAATGGGCGGCGGGTCTTGAATCAGATCATGGCAGAAAGAAGAAGGCAATTAGGGCGAAACATCACCAAGGAAGCACCGCAAGAAGAGCGTGAAGAGATTTTCCTTGCGGTGGTTGAAGCGAGACTCAATGTCCTTCAGCGACATCGGGAACTGATACTTGGACACCCCCTCCCCTTAAATTAGCTCGGTTTCTGCTCGATGCTTACAGGATCGCTCGCGAACCCTCGCATCAGTCGGGCGTTTCTCCATGAGTAATACCTTCCGCATTCGTGACGAGGCGATCCGGCGGCTCCACACCGTCGAGTCCGAGATTCGACGTCTCGATGTTCGTCGGCTGGCGCTCTTCGGATCCGTGCTGCGCAATGAGGCTCGCTCCGATAGTGATGTTGATGTGCTTGTCGAATTCGTTCCAACCGAGAAGACTTTCGATCACTTTATGGCGCTGGCGGATCTGCTCGACGACACGTTAGAGCGCCGGGTTGAAGTTGTTACCACGGAGTCACTCTCACCTTTCATTGGTCCGCACATCTTGGCTGAGGCAACGGATGTCCTTCGAGCCGCGTGACTATCTGCGGCATATCCTGTTGGAAGTCGAGTATCTCCTCGATCAGAGTCAGACGCTGACGTATGAACGGTTTGTAGTGGATGAGACGGTGCGGCGTGCATTCGTGCGCAGCTTGGAGATTATCGGAGAAGCGGTGAAGAATTCGCCGGCAGGGTTTCGGGCTGCGCATCCAGAGGTTGAATGGCGTTCAATAGCGAAAATGCGCGACCGCTTAATACATGGTTAGTTTGGGGTGGATTATCAGCTTGTATGGGACGTGGTGCATGAGAAACTTCCGGGACTCAAACGGCATATCCGGCAGATCCTTGACCCACAACAGGGCGGACCGTCAGCTTGAGAACGACGTCACACGCTACGTCGCTTACCGTAACATGATGCGTAAACAGAGATAGAGTAACTGGGTAAGAGTTGCAGGTGAAGGGCTCTAATCAGAATGCTATCCGGTGGATGCCTCGTGGTGTGCTAATAATTGCAGCCCAGTGAGGGAATGATGCTTGCCAAAGAGTCCCTCACGGGTGTGTGTCCTGCACGGATGCTTATCGGGTGCTCGTGTTAGCTAGGCGGCTGATCCTTGGCCTATCGGGGGAGAGGAACTCAATCTCAGCCACCACACCACGATGG
The DNA here is from genome assembly GCA_029865485.1 of Nitrospira sp. Taxonomy (GTDB): domain Bacteria; phylum Nitrospirota; class Nitrospiria; order Nitrospirales; family Nitrospiraceae; genus Nitrospira_D. The sequence continues at coordinate 14,652 of JAOUGT010000047.1, read as the reverse complement.
TCGGAGGGCCAGAGGGCGTCGCCATTCGAGAGGCGGCCTGGTTGGTCAAATGCCAGTGTGCTTGAATGGACGATCGGGCTGGTACCCGTTTCTCCATCAGATAGAAAAATAAAATCGACACGGCGATCGGTGGTGGGCCAATCCACATAGATGTTTTGCCAGACGGTCCCTCCTGAGACACCTGGATTGGCAGCTCGGAAGACATCAATGAATCCAGACTCTTTCTGCCAACCGGTGAGGACCGTGGATTGCTCCCCCGCATTCAGGTCGCCCATCAGGATGGCTCGCCCTGTTCCCCGATAGTCACGGAACACCTTGCCGACTCGCTCGAGCTGACAGTCGTCCCCCTTTGCCGTATGGGCGGAAAAGACCTGCACAGGGCCATCCGGCGCCGTAATTTGAGCCCGTAAGAGAATGCGGGGATCCAGTCGACGCTGGCAGCGTGGCAGGTCGTAGACTTCTGACGTGGCGATCGGATAGCGACTCAAGATGGCCGATCCTTCTTTGAAGCCGATAGTAGCCGTGATCAGCCGATCCAGGAGACTGAGGCCGAAGATCCGTTCGGTGGCAGGGGCGAACACCATCTGATACCCCAACGCTTCGGCGATCCGTTGCGGGACGTTGCCGTGCTTTCGGCTCTCTGATGCTTCCTGAAGGGCGATGATGTCCGGCTGCAAGCGTCGCAATTCTTGAATCGTCATCTCCAACCGCTCTTCCAGATGCGTGCCGCTCTCAAAGAATCCCGACCATCCTCCATCATGCAGGAGATTGTAGGTGAGCACACGCAACCGAGAGGGGCCTTCTTGGCTTGGTTCAGCCAATGTCGGTGAAGAGAAGAGTCCAAGTGTGACGATAAGCCAGAGGGAGATATGAAAGAAGTGCTGAACCATATCTCAATACCATACGCCGATTTCACTAAGCTTTCCAGCCGTCAGGGATGGGTTCCGATGGCCTGAGTGGTCAGCGCAATCCTTTGACCAGCCCGTTTGGGGTCAGTCGAAAGGTTCAGTGGGAGACTGTGTCTGGTTGTCGACAATGGGCCGTCCTTGCGCCGACTTTTGAGCGGGTGCTAAGATCCGCCGAAGAACGGTTGAGGGGCGAGCTGAGGTGGCTTGACCCGAACAGAACACGTAACCGGTTTTTACCCGACTATGGCCAACATTACATTGCTCGTCTCACCCAGCTGTGGAGCCTGTCCATCAGCGAAGAGCCTCTGGAAGCAGCTGAGGGTAAAGTACAGTTTTTCCTACCGAGAAGTGGATATCACTACCAAGGACGGACAAGAATTGGCGGATCGCCATTCTGTGCGGGCCGTACCAGCGACGATCATCGACGGGAAATTGACCTTTGTCGGTGTGCCGAGCCGCGAGAGCGCGGAAAAGGCCCTCCAATTAAAAATGAAACAACGGGAAGAAGGGTAGAGTCACCATGGAAGAAGAGGATTTTGAGCTGCCAGATCTACCCCGGATCGATAAGGGACCCCCTCCGGATTGCCCCATCTGCGGCGATCCCATGTCCTTCATCGATGGCGATTGGGCTTGTGTCGACTGCAATGGAGAGCTCTTGGGCCCGGAGACCGGCTAACCGCGTCGTTCGCCACTCGCCGTTCGTGAAGCGAAATTCAACGAGGGGGCAGATCATGCGGATGTTTGTACGCTTCACGCATCACGCTTCACGAGATACGCCGTAGATGCTCCGCGTTGTCACTGGACGATTCCACCCCGCTCTCGAATCAGCCCTCGTCGATCATGTCCGTCATGCCAAGACGGATGACCCCTTCGCCCCGGTTGCGATTCTGGTCCCATCGAGCACGTTGCTCGATCGGATCAAAGCTCTGTTTAGTCGTGAACGACAGGGTACGCTCCTCAATGTCCACTTTCTCACCTTTCATCAACTCGCCCTTCGTCTCGCGGGTGAGATCCGCGGTCAGAATCAGGCGGCGAGCATTCGGGTCGTCGACGATCTGTTCTTCGAGCAGCTCGTCCGTCATCTCACAAGGAATCACCCCTCTGGATTAGCACCACTTCAACGAATCGGACATGCGTCCGGGACATGGGCGGCCCTCTGGTCCACCATTCGTGATCTGAAGGATGCCGGGGTTGATCCTGCCGCCGCAATTCAGGGTGTCACAGAGGGCTATTTCGGCCAAGATGAACCAGATCAGCTCCAAGCCCTGTTTTCCTTGTATGCGGCTGTGGAAGAGGTCGGCCAAACATTGGGGGTCGGGACTCCTGATGATTTCGCGGAGTCCTTGATTCCGTTCATTCCATCGTCTCCCTTCCTCGCGTCACTCACCCAGCTGTTCTACTATGGATTTTACGATCTCACGCAGGTGCAGCTTTCGCTGCTTGAGGCAGTGTGTGCCAGGGTGCAAACCACGCTCCTCTTCCCACTGGAGGAACACCCTTCCTACACCTTTGCGCAACGCTTCTTTGATCGACATATCAGCCCACTGGCCGCAGGTCCTCACGCACGTGTGACAGTGCCGCGACCGGATGTGATTGTGGGTTCGGGTCCAGTGACCTTGTCGGTCTCCAGTGTCATCGGGGCGGAGGAAGAAGTGGCGTCCGCCTGTCGCCACATTCTTGATCTCGTCGAGACCAACGGGTATCGATTTGATGAAATCGGCCTCGTGGCCAGGACCTTGGACCCCTACAGTGGGTTGTTGCGAGATGTATTCGATCGGCACTGTATTCCCTTCGTGACGAATGGGGGCACCCCTCTGATCCACGAGCCGCTCTGCAAGATGCTGCTGCAGCTGGCTTCCCTGCCCATCAACGATTTCTACGGCACGACGGTGCTCGACATCATGACCTCGCCCCTGTATCGATCGTCCCAGACGTTAGAGGGAAGTCCTCACTATCGACCTGAGCAATGGAAGGCGATGGTCTCGGCCCTTCGCATTACCCATGGCCGTGATGAATGGGAACGAGTGAAACGGGTGAGCCGGTCGGCGTTGATGTTACAGGATGAGGGGGACGAGGAGGTTCAGGGAGGCTCGCTGGATGTGGCGCCGGAAGTGGCGGCTCTGTGCTGGCAGGTCGTTGAAGAATTGTTCCAATCCTGTGAAACAGTCCCCACACAGGGGACGATTCGAGAACTCGTGGATGCGCTTGAACAGCTGGCTGCTCACCATCTCTCTCGTCCGGATGAGGAGGGGGCTGAGCAGGAGAGTTCTGGCGAGAGACGAGTCGATTCGATTTGGCAGGCCATCGAACAGACCTGGGACAGACTGCGAATGCTCGATGTGCTGGGGGAGAAATTGTCTTGGGCACAATTTGTTGAACTGCTGGAGCATGCGATGGAGCGTGCGGCTGTGCGGATCAGTACTGTTCCTAATCAAGGCGTCGTCGTTCTCGACGCGATGGCAGCCCGCGGGATTCCCTTCAAGGCGTTGTTTGTGCTGGGAATGAATGAAAAGCACTTCCCCCGATATATCCGCGAGGATCCCTTCTTGCGAGATCGTCACCGCGTGGTGCTCGCGAGCACGCTGGGGTTTAAGATCGATGAAAAGTTGGCCGGTTATGACGAAGAGATATTGTTGTTTACCTTGCTCTGTCAGGCCGCAACCAAGCGGCTGTTTCTGTCGTATCAGCGGGCCGATGAAAATGGCCGGGTGTCCGTTGTCTCGCCTTACCTCGAGCAGGGGGCTGAGCGGCTTGGGCTCCCAGACAGTCCGACAGAGACAGTTCCACGGCGCCTGACAGATCGAGTCGCCCACCGGCCTGCGATACGCCAGTATCTTTCTCCCAGAGAATTCACACGTTGGATGGTGCTGCAAGGGCAGGATCCAGCTTTGTTCTTGCAGGCTATGGGGCATGATGCCGAGTTGTTCAGCCATGCGATCACGGCAGTGTCGGCGATCGAACAGGATGTGCCGTCACTCACGGCCTTCGATGGCCAGATCGGTCCGCTTCCATCCCATTGGTCGAGGGTGATGCGACGCGGGGTGGCTCCCACTCCCTTGGAGCGGTATGCCCGTTGTCCGTTCCAGTATTTTGGAACGGACGTACTGCATCTTGAGCCGGTTCGTTTGGCCATCGGGAAAGAGCCGGACGCGTTGGTGCTTGGCATCCTACTCCACTCGGCACTCCGCAGCGGGTATGAGTCGCTTGTCGGAAAGGGATGGCCTGCTAGCGTATTGCCGCCCGATATCATTCGTCGAGCAGCCGAAGAGTCTGTGGCGAAGGCAGCTATGGAGTGCGAGCGCGAGCATCCCCCTGGGCATTTTCTCCTCTGGGAGTTGGCGAAGGAACAGGCTGTTGCCTTAGTGCTCGCCACAGTAGCTTCGGATCAAGCGGCCTATGCTGAATTCCCCTATCAGCCGATTGCGTTCGAACAAGCGGCGACGGGGACGTTGTCGCTCGTCGTTGAGGAAGAATCCGTCGAGTTGAAGATCCAAGGTCGGCTCGACCGTCTCGATCGACATCGAGACAGCGGCGCTCTGCGTATCATCGATTACAAATACAAGACCGGTAGTGCCATGAAGACAGAAGACCGGAATCTTCGCCAGTCTGCGGTACGAGGCTATCGGTTGCAGCCGCCGCTGTATGCTCGACTGGATGTCACTGGGTTGGGAACGACCGAGGAGGTGCAGTTGCTCTTTGTGGCGCCCAATTGGTCACGTCCCATTGAACGCTCGATCTTCACAAGGCGGGACTGGTCCAGAAACGCCGGCTCATTGGTCCAGGACACGATCGAGCGACTGGTGACAGGCCTCAAGGCCGGGCAGTTCTTTATCCTGCCGGGTACCTATTGTCAGACCTGTGAGTATCGTGTCGCCTGCCGGCGTGAACATCAGTTGACCTGGTGGCGGTCGTATCGTGCAATGGAATCCAAAGATCTTCGGTCCTTGCGGACGATCAAGGTGCAGGATGAGTAGTCTCTACGAGATTCCCGACCGTGCCGCCCGCGAGGCCGCTGAGACGACGTTCGATCGGAACGTCGTCGTGATTGCCGGGGCGGGAACCGGCAAGACGACGCTCCTGGTCAATCGTCTCGTGCATCTGGTGATGAAAGAGCCACGACCTGTGCCGATCACGCAGGTTGTCGCACTCACGTTTACAAACAAAGCGGCGCTGGAAATGAAGGTGCGCTTGCGTGAGCGACTGATGTGGTTGGCTGATCCGAGGACTGATGGGGCGCGAGCGCAAGACGGAGGAGCCGTTTCTGCTCAGGACCTACAAGAGCGGTACGGGATCACCAGGGGGGAGATTGCGGTTCGAGCCCGTGCCGGACTGGCCGATATCGAGAAAGCCCAAATTGGGACGTTGCATAGTTTCGCCGCCCATCTGCTGCGGCTGCATCCCCTGGAGAGTGGCGTCGATCCGGATTTTCAAGAAGATGACGGCTTGCGGTTCGAAGAGCATTTCACGCAGGCGTGGGATGTGTGGATCGATCAGGAGTTAAGCCGACAGGGGGCGAACCATGATCAATGGCGTCGCCTGTTGGGAGTGACGACACTCGAAGAGGTCAGAACTCTTGCCCATGCACTCAGTAGCGAGCTTGTGGATCTCAGCCTATTGCAGAAACAGTTGGCTCAAGACTCTGTGAGTCCGAACGTGGTTCGGTGGGTTGGCGAGCGGGCAGACAGGGCTCACGCGCTCCTGAAGACATATGATCGCCCCAAGCGACGAAAGATTGAAGAGATGCTTGGGGCGAGTGTGTCGTTGCTGACACGGGTGGCGAACGAAGGCCCATCCGCTCTCCAACAATTGGATGTCTCAACCCGCGACTGGCTCAGCAAGGATGTGGGGAGTAAGGTTAAGGATTGGGATGAGGCAGAGTTCCAAGAGGCCAAGCGGCTCATTCAGGCCAGCCAGTCCCTGTTGGATGTCGATCATGGGTTGTTTGAGGATCTGCTGAAGCTCCTCAGTCCATTGGTTGCATCCATCCGCTCATCCTTCGTGGACAAAGGGTGGTTGTCATTTGACGGTCTGTTGGCCAGGGCGAGGGCCCTTCTTCACGAGCATCCCCGCGTCAGAGAAGGGATCAAACGAGAGTATCGGGCGGTACTGGTCGATGAGTTTCAGGATACCGATCCCATTCAGTATGAAATCATTCTCGCGGTGTCGGAGCAGCTTGGCTGTTATGAGACCGCCTGGCAGGACATGAGGCTGGATTCCGGGAAGCTCTTTATTGTGGGCGACCCCAAACAGTCGATCTATGCATTCCGTCGAGCAGACATTGAGGCCTTCGATCGGGTGGTCGACAAGATCACTCAAGGCGGTGGTGTCGTCCAAACGTTAACGACGAATTTTCGCAGTGCGGCAGCCGTGCTTGATCCGGTCAACGACATTTTTGACCGCCTCTTTGTTCACCACCCGTTGGTGCAGCCGGCCAATGTCAGACTGGAAGTGCGTCCCCACCGTCGTCCGTCAACGATGGAAGCCGGAGTCCAGCTCCTGGTGACGACCCCAGCGGATGGGGATGAACCGTTTGATGCGGATCTTGCCGTTCGAGCGGAAGGGGAAGTGTTGGCACGGTGGTTGAAGGACGAGATCCTCTCACGGCCCAACATAGTGGCCGGTCAGGTGGCGTTGCTCTTTCGAAAGCTCACCCAGGCCGACGCCTATCTGGATGCCTTGCGCCGGCACAACATTTCCTATGTCATCGAAGGGGAAAAGCATTTTTACCGTCGACAGGAAGTGATCGATCTGGTCAACGTGCTTCGAGTGCTTGACCATCCGCATGATCGCATTGCCTTGACCGGACTGTTGCGTTCCCCACTGGGTGGGTTGACGGATCGTGAGCTGTTTGAATTTCACGACGCCTCTCAGTTGGAGTATCGGCTCTGGACAAAGCTCGACTCGTTCGACCATCCGCGAGCTGCGGCGATTCGCCGTCTCTATGAACAGTTGTCTTGGCTCCATCAGGCCGTTCCAGCGGTTCCACTGGCTGATGCGATTCAAGTGATCTTTGATCGACTTCCCCTTCTGGAAAGTGCCGCTGCCTCGCTGCACGGCGAACAGGCTGTCGCCAATCTGCTGAAGGTGAAACAGACGGCGGCCGCCCTTTCCGACCGGGCCACCATGACGTTGAGCGCGTTCATCGAGCTGATGGTGGAACGATTGGAGGAACAACCGGAAGAGGCCGAGAGTCCGTTGGCTGAAGAGTCGTCCAATGCGGTGCAAATTCTGACGATCCATAAGGCCAAGGGGCTGGAATTCCCCATCGTGGTCTTGCCGGGATTGCACCAGGGAACCGGACGGGACCGGACTGTGCCACATGTGGCCCACGATTGGTCGAGCGGCATTTATGGATTGTCCCTCGGGTCCAAACGAACGATTGGGGCGGTGCTGGCTCAGGCAAAATTTGCCGTACGAGAAGAGGCGGAACGGCGGCGCGTGTTCTACGTCGGGATGACAAGGGCTAAGGAACTCTTGGTGTTGTCCGGAGGGAAGGTCGCCCGATCGGTTGGAGAAACCACATTTGAATGGCTGCAACAGATTGGGACAGGGCAGGTCGGCGAGGTGGCCACACAGGAGCTCTCTATTGGAGCCAGTACGATCCCCCATCGGGTGGTTCACGCGCCGGAGCGAACATGGCAGCGCCAGTCATTCACAACAGAGAATCCGGCTATCTCAATTGATGTGTCTTCGATTGCTCGGCTGTGGGAGCAACGGAAAGAGCGGTGGAGTGCAGTTGGGGAGACCGAATGGCATCTGACGCCGACCTCGATGGTACAGTGTGAGGGGAGGCCCCGTGCTCCGTCTCGTAGCAAGCGTCAGCTTCGTGAGGTCGGGCGACTAACAGGGATCGCCGCGCATCGACTCTTGGAACGGTGGAGTTTTTCGTCCCCGCCGAGCGGATTGGTGGAACAGATCGGTCCGGTCCTTCAGGAGGTGCTCCAATCCGAAGAACAGTCTCTCCTGCCAACCATCACAGATTCGCTTCGTGAACTCTTCACAGCATTCGGTAAATCGAAACTGTACGGCAGGCTCCAGTCGGCCCAGATCCTGGGTCGCGAAGTCCCATTCATCATGCCATGGGGCGACAGGCAAGTCATGGAAGGCGTTATCGACCTCCTGTACCGGTTTGATGGAGAGCTGTGGATCGCCGACTACAAGACGGACCTGGTATCGGCCGATCAAGCAGCAGAGCGTGCCGAGCAGTACCGACCACAGGGGAGGGTCTACATGTCCGCTGTGGAACAGGCTCTTGGGGTCAAACCGCGTTTCCACTGCTTATTTCTGCGATGCGGTGCTGCTGTAGAACTTTAGGGGTGGGCCCAGAACATGGCCAAGCGCGAACATATCTCCTCGGAGGCCTTTGCGAAGCTGGTTCAGCAAGCGATCGCTGATCTCCCTCCGCCCTATGCGAAGCTGATGGAGTCGATTGCGGTGATTCTGGAAGAAGAGCCGCCTGAGGACGTCTTGCGAGACTTGGATCAGGAGGACGAGGGTGAATTGCTTGGACTCTATCAAGGCCAGTCACTGGCAGCGGACTCATTTTTCAGGCCGGGAGGGGAACAACCACCTCAGATTTCCATCTATCGCGGCCCGATTCTCCGGATCTGTGAGAGTCCGGAAGAGGTCGTCCAGGAAGTGTACGACACGGTCGTTCACGAACTAGGCCACCATGTGGGTCTGGACGATGATGAGATGCCGTACTGAGCGAGTTTCGGGTTTCTCGTCGCGGGTTTCGAGTCACAAATCCACAACGTGAAACGCGATACTCGAAACTACTTTGTCGGCGAGTAGGTGGGCGAAGCCTTGTAGTAGCCTCGGATCAACATGAGGACTCCGACCAGCACCATCGGGACTGAGAGGATCTGGCCCATGGTGATCGGTCCAAAAATGAACCCCAGGTGCTGATCCGGTTCACGAAACAGTTCGACGATGAGCCGACTGATGCCATATCCGGTAATGAAGGTCCAGAAGAGGGTGCCGGGTGGAGTCTGGCGGCGGTCAATCACCCAGAGTACGGTGAATAGCGTCAGCCCCTCCAGCGTTGCCTCATACAATTGCGAGGGATGACGGCAAGCAGATCCTCCCCCTGGGAAGACCATACACCAGTCCACGTCGGTTGCCCGGCCGAAGAGCTCCCCATTGATAAAATTCCCAATTCGTCCACATCCCAAGCCGATCGGTGTGACGCAGGCCGCGAGGTCCGCAATCGTGTAGGCGGGAATCCCCTGTTTTCGGCTGAACCAGATCAAGGCGATGATGGTTCCCAAGAGCCCGCCGTGAAAGGACATTCCCCCTTCCCAAACTGCCAGGAGTTTCAGTGGGTTTTGGCTGTAGTAGGAAAAATTATAGAAGAGCGTGTAGCCGATCCGTCCCCCCAGAAACACGCCGAAGGCGGCGTAGACGACCATGTCGTAGACCTGGTCTGGCCGGATCGCCAACTCCTTCCTGGCCACCTTCCTCTGGATGAGAAAATAGGCGGAGGTGAGGCCGATCAGGTACATCAGCCCATACCAGCGAAGCTGAATGGGGCCGAGGGCGACGATCACTGGGTCAATATTGGGATAAGGGAGCGCGGCTGGGGGACCCATCAATCTCTTTCCAAGACCGTCCGTTGCAAGAACCCGCCCTTCTCTCTAGAGGAACACGAAGCAGAAGCCATATGCCAGATCCTATGGGAGCTAGGCAAGACTTGCCCGTGGATAATACGGAGGCTCACGTATCAATGCAAGTGCGTCGGCGATGAGAAGTCTTTAACGATTCATGGCCGGCAAATCGGCTTCCATGGCTGTCAAGCAAGGATGGGCAGGAGACAGCTGTTGGATTTCTGAGACGGCTGTACCAAGATTTGTTGAGAAAAAGAGACCAAAAATTAGTCATTCCTCATGGACAAAAAACGCCCTCCGCGATTTTTCACGGGAATCTGCTTTCTGATGTCGCGTCCGAGCCTGGCACGGAGCATGCTGATAGTTCCTGCAAGAGAGAGGGGTGCAAAGCGACCGTCCGGTTCATTCACCATCATGAGGAGGAGGTTCACCATGTCGGAGCAGCAGAAGCAAGTCGCCAAGGCAGCTGCATTCATCGCTGGTGGGGCAGTCATTGGAGCAGGGCTCGGGCTCCTCTTCGCTCCACAGACCGGTGTCGAGACCCGTCGAACGATCAGTCGCTATGCTCGAAAGGCACAAGCGCAGACCAATCGATGGGGGCGGGCCGTCAAGTCCGGGGTGGAAGAAGTGCTGAACCGTAAATCTGAAAAAGAAAAAGGTTGTGAAGAAGAGCGGCCCCAACTCCTCGCGATGATGAACTGATTGCCTCGACGATCGTCGGTAGCAGCTCGGCCTGGCGCCCCCCTCCGGCGGCGCCGGTCGCCTGCTACCGACGGTCCAGGGGAATGTGGATGCTGATTGCTCCCGCCAGTGCCCCTACCTGAGCCCCTTCTCGCGGATAGCCTGAGATATCCAGAATTCCTTTCGGACTGCCATGGCAGGTCAGACAATCCTCCGAATAGTATAGCGGGGTCATGACCCGAAGGGTGGTTCCGCCATCGATCCACTCGATGATGGGAGGGCTTGTCATCGGTTGCGTGGCAAGTCGTAAGAGGACCGTTCGTTCATAGGCATCCGGGGCATTGTGCAAATTCCTTGGGTCGAGGGCGGTCTGCTTGATCGTCACGTTCGATCGCGCGGAAAACTTCCTCGCGGCCTGGCTGCCGAACGTCGCGGGGATGAAGTTCTTGTATCCAATTCCACGCTGATTGATGACAAACTGGGCGTCCGCGACGACCTCCTTACTCGTGCGGAGCAGGAGAGCCAGCAGCTCCCGAGTAGAGGGCGGCAACGAGGGGGGAGACGTTCTCAAATCGATGTGGGTTTGGCGAGAGAATTCCTCCAGGACTGCTCGCTCGAAAACCTCAGGCGTGAATCCCTTATCACCTTTGCGTGGATCATTGATAAGCGACTGGTTTTGTTCGACGACAAGACGCCCCGCGTTGAGGAATGTGGCTAAGAGTTCCGCTGCCTGTTTGATCTCCTGCTGAGAGGTCTGTGCCAGGCCCACCTGGGGAGAGCAGAGCACCAACCCCAAGCTGAACCGGAGAAGTATTCTTATGAGATAAGACATTGCTGTTTTCATTCTATCAGGGCCGGTTTGTTTCCTCGACGAGCTGACATTGTCCCTGGTCATAGTGGTCAGGAACTTGTGTCACTTCAAGAGGCAATCCTTCTGTGGTTGCTCGTCGGGTGGGCGCATATGCCTCGTCGATCCACCGATGGCGCATCTGGGCCAATCGTCCGGACTCCTCCAAGCGAAACAATAGGTTATTCAAGAACCATTGGAAACGTCTGTGTTCTTCACTCGTGACGATCGAGAGGTCATTGCGCGTCAGGAGCAAGGGAGAGCCGTTGGGTTTGGTCAAGGTGGACCACTCCTGCCAGACCCGCTTGGTGACATACTCGATGATGGAATAATCCGAGAGGATGACATCGATGGTTGGGTCTCTGGTTTCAATGGCGGCGGGAAGCGAGTCGCAGACGACCAGGTGGATCTGTGAGAGGTTTGCTTGAGCATAGAGATGAGCTGAGCGTCCCTTCTGGACCGCGATGGTCAAGCTGGAAAAGGCCTGCTGGATGGCTGCGAGTGTGTCCCATTTCCCGCCGTGCTGTGCAAATTGGGCCTGGATGCGCTCAGCAGTTCTGGGGTTATGGATGATGGCGGCAATTCCATCGTCGCGTAGATAAGGAGCGGAAAACCAGAGGCCGGCCGGCTTCGTTCCCGGAACGGTTCCGCTCACGGATGAGACGAAGAGATCGAGGTGCCCTTCGTTCATCTTGATAAAGAGATCCGGGAATCGAGTAACATGGAGGGTGGGAACAATGGGCGTCTGTTTGCCGCAGTGAACGGTGAGAGCGTCCGCAACCTCTCGGATCAGCTCGATATCCAGCCCTGTGACTCGAATCCCCTCATCGGTATACATGGCGGGAAAAATGAACGGGCGAAACGGCTCAACCGAAATGCCTACGCGTAATCGTCCACGTGCACAAATGGCGGACAGTTCGTCCTGGGTCAGCGGATGGACCATTGTGACGGCATCGTAGAGCAGGCCACAGCCTTGGAGGAGGAGAAGGGCCAATCCTAGAAAAACGCGGTGTTGCCAATGGCTGCGCAGTTTGTGCAGGCATCCGGAAAGACGTTCTATGGGACAAATTGCTTGCATAGGGAGTATCCGATTACAGACGAACGCCGATCGTAAACAGCCATTGCTGGGAGAGATCAGACTTGCCTTTAAAATCGATTTCAAACCGCGTGTACTGGAGTCCCATATCGACTGAGAATCCACGAGCGACCGGGAATCGCACACCTACCTGCCCGCCGTACAGATAACCGGGTGAACCCTCGCTCCGTCCGGGAAGGGTGCCACCGATCAAGGTGCCGACGTAGGGGACGGCGCGATCTTCGAGCGGTCCGAACAGCACATGTCGGATGATGCGGTTGATGGGTCTGGTTCGAGGGAAATCCAGGATATCGATGAAGTTATTCCAACGGGGGTTCAGGAACAGCGAATGCTGGTCCGTCACGAACGTCGGGGTGTGGTGGCTGTAGTATTGATAGACTGTTCTCATCTCAAGTGGCCCATACCGAAGGGCCGTGATCCCAACCTGCGCCGCGATCACTCTGGTCTGAGGGGCAAAGGTGCGCTGATTAAAAGAAACATCAAAGTTAAAGGGACGAATCGGCAGAATATCGAGCACGGCTTCTTGGCCGGCCGCTGTTGGCGGGAGCGCCAAGGCCAGTGTGAACAGGCCGGCTAACAGGAGAGAGACCGCTGTGCTCACTGGACCACCTCTCCTCAATCCTCTCGTTTCCTCACGGTTGCGCCGCCCATCCGCCCCATTTTACCCTAGCCCGCCGTGGAATGTTGAAAGCTTATATGGGCTTCTGGGTTCTTGGTGTTGGAGGGGGTGAAGGCCTGCTCTGACAAGGGTAATGAGAAAGTGGCTGTGGGCCGCATTGTGGCTATGCTAAAATCCGCCACTTGGCCGGAGTGGCGGAATAGGCAGACGCAAGGGACTTAAAATCCCTCGGTCCGAAAGGACTGTACCGGTTCGATCCCGGTCTCCGGCACCATCGTGATACAACGGGCAAGGCTCTTCCCCAAATGGGTCGGCCGGCTCTTCGAGGTTCAACGTACTGAATGAGGGATTCATGAGCATCAAGACAGGAATAATAGCCGTCGGTGGTGCGGTACTGCTCGTCTCGGCCTTGATTGGGGGAGCATGGGTCGTCACTGCACCGCCGGACAATGTCGAGCCCTGGAAACAGAAGCAATGCGATGAACATGTGCAACAGTTGGACATGCTGAATCGGTACAAACTGTTTTGGTCATTTGTCCAACGTCGGCAGGGATTCAACGACTGCTTGAAACGAGTCGAGGAGCTGGGCCTGAAGCCACCATCTCAGTGAAGACGAATTCCTGAATTTCTCATGTGGCATGCCTTTCAATGGCTGCTTCGCCCAATGAGGCTACATCCCTGGCTGGTGCTGCTCTTACTAGTCGCGAGCGACAAGCTGAGTGAGGGTTCTGCATCTGCGGAGTGGCATTTCTTAGATGCTAACGATCATGCCAAGGTCTATATCGATCGAGAGGCCATCAGTCGAACCGGCGATATCGTCAAAGCTTGGGTTCTCGACGATCTGAAGACTCCCCATACCAGAGGACTGAGCAGCTTCTTGTCTGTCCGTGCCCACGAAGAACACGATTGCGCCAAAGAGCGCTTTCGTCTTGTGGCCATTGAGCAATTTGCAGGCAACATGGGGACCGGTAACTCAATCTACAAGAAGTCAGGTGAGTCAGGCTGGGCGCCGATTCCACGAGGAACCATGGCGCAATCGGTCTGGAAATTTCTCTGTGGCAAAAAGTGATGGTGCCGCGAGGAGGGCGAAATAGGAAAGACTAGGCGGACGTTCGTTCTCGACCACACTTCCAGCAGATCGCAAACTGGCTTTCGTGACGTTCCTCACATCCCGGACAGATCCAACCATCCTGGTTCGACGGTAATGCCACGAGGCCATCGGCCAGTACGCGCCGTGCCCGATCATACTCCTCATCTTGGATCACCCACAGTTCAGGGAACACTTCAGTAAAAGGAATCTCTCCGGCCAGACCAGATGAGCGTTGGTTCTTGATCGTGCAGGGGATGCCCGCCTGCTCTAGCCACTCCTTGCGCATCTCGACCTCAAATAAATGCTGAGAGACGAAGACCTGTTTCATTGGGCTCCTGCAGCCGCAGGTGGCAGTTCTCACGGAACGGGTGCTTACCGAAGGAAGCGCTTTTTCACACCTTCGTGCGGAACAAACCTTCCTTCATCAGCCTGGATGCCGGCCTCGATCTTCTTACGGACGAAGATTTCGAACATGATATCGTCCCGCGTGGCTTTCTCAGATAGCTTCTTTATCATATCGAGCGCCTGTTTCTTAGCAGTCGGTATCGGAGATCGCATAAACGATCGGTTTAGAGCCCAGGCCCTGCCTGATCCGGAGTCAAGAATTCCATATGTGAGGCTCCAAGCGGTTGTCGAGAAATGGAGCTAGGGAATAAGGGAAAATAGAGAGTTCAAAGAACATCCCCGCTGATTAAGAGTCAGCGGGTTAAATGTTGCAGGGCTGCCTACCAAGCGAGGGTGTGCTCTGTCGCTACGGATGCGCCACGCGCCAGTTCTTGCCAACACCGAGGTCGACTTTGAGTGG
>JAOUGT010000001.1 GCA_029865485.1 Nitrospira sp. | reverse complement strand
CATCACCCGCTCGCTGACCCATTCGGCTCTTGCAAACCTCGTGTGCACTCCGTAAGCTGATTGGCGGCGACATCCATCAAAATTTTCGATAAACGGACGTTGTATGGGGACGGCTCCACAAGACTATTACAAGACGCTCGGTGTATCCCGAACAGCCTCAGCCGAGGAGATTAAGAAAGCCTTTCGTCGGCTGGCCCGCCAATACCATCCCGACCTTCATTCCGGACCGAAGAAGGCCGAGATGGAAAAGAAATTTAAAGAGTTGAATGAAGCCCAAGAGGTTCTCACCGACCCCGACAAGCGAAAAAAATACGACCAGTACGGAAGCGAGTGGGATCAAGCCCAAGCATTCGAAAAGGCTCGTCAGCAGGCTTGGAACAGAGGCGCGACCAGCCCGTGGGATTTTGATCAAGATCCCAATAGTCGTGGCGGGACGGCGGAGAACTTTTCCGATTTCTTTGAGAGTCTGTTCGGCAATCGCAAACAAGGGGCCGGCGGACGGAGTGAGCCCGGAAGGGCTGGTCAGGATCTGGAGACGGAAGTGCAGTTGGGCTTACGGGAAGTCCTGACCGGTGTCATTAAGCGGGTGAATTTGCGGGAGCCACAAACCTGTCCGACCTGTCATGGGCAGGGCGTGGTGCGAGGACGCTCGTGCGGAGCCTGTCAGGGCACTGGAAGAACGACCGACCACAAGACCATTGAAGTCAGAATTCCCGCGGGTGTGCAGGATGGAACTCGAGTTCGTGTTGCCGGCAAGGGACAGCTGGGGCGAGACGGTGGCAAGCGTGGCGATCTTTATCTGCTGGTGAGCATTCCCGCGGATCCGATTTTTCGTCGGCAAGGGTCGGATCTCCATGTCGCCCTCCCCGTCTATCCCTGGGAAGCCATTCTTGGCGCGGAGGTGACGGCTCCTACCTTGACGGAACCGGTGAAGGTCAAAGTCCCTCCCGGGAGCAAGGCCGATGCGAAGCTCCGGCTCAAGGGGAAAGGACTGCCCTCCGCCACCGGCGGGGCGGGAGACCTCTTCTTGACGTTGCAGATTGTGATGCCGACGATGGCCACGGAAGAAGAGCGGATCCTCTACGAACGATTGAGCAAACAACGGCATCCGGATCCGCGAGCAGAACTTCTCCATCAAGCTCAACGACACTGAGTCGACACAGATGCTGCCGCACAATGTCGGTACGGAGTCGAACGGCTCGCTTGCGTTGCGGCGCTTGCTATGGCAAGCTTCGGGCGAGGGGCTTCCAAACCAAGGAGGAAATGCATGAAGTCAGTCACGAAGACGGCAACGGTTGCGGTTCTGTCGGCCTGTCTGTTGGTGTTGGGTGTACCCAGCCTGTGGGCGAATGATCCAAGTTATGGCCATGCAGGAGGCGGATATGGCGCTGGTGGCAGCCATGGGTACGGCAAAGGGATGATGCATAGCGGAACCGGGCATTTGATCCGGCATCTGCTCAAGCATGAAAAGGACATCGGCCTGAGCGGGGATCAGGTGGCCAAGCTCAAGGAGATGCAGTTGAACCTTGACCGTGTTCGGATCAAGGCAGAAGCGGATATTCAAATTGCCGAGCGCGAAGTGAAGGCGCTGACCGACGAAGAGAAGTCCGATCTTGGGGCGATCGAGGCGAAACTCAGACAGAGCGAAGACCTCCAGGTTGGATTGCGCATGGCGGCCATCAAGGCTCGCCGAGACGTGATGGCGGTGCTGACTCCTGAGCAACGTGCCAAGGAAAAGTCCGAACATGACAAAGCGATGGAGCAACATAAAGGCTCAGGGATGCATCACGGCGGGGCCATGCCCTATGGCTCCAATCCTCATGGTGCCGGCCCTCATGGTGCCAATCCCCATGGTGGGAGCAATCCTCATGGCAAGAATCCGCATGAGACCGCACCTCCGGCATCACCCAGTTACTAGCGAGATGGCGAAGACCTCTACCGGCTTAGTGATGATGGTGTTTCCAAGCTCGTGGAACGTATCTTGTGACACATGGCGCACGTGCGGGGTACGAATGGCGAGATACGAGATTCAGAAAGAGGACCTCTAGGACCGATGAAAAAACAAGTTAAGCTTCAGAGTCATGATCTCCTGGTGGGAGCTGGCCGTGCGCCGGCTCGGGCGATGTTGAAAGCCGTCGGCTTTACGGACGACGACCTGACGAAACCGCTTGTGGGTGTCGCCAATACGTGGATTGAGGTCATGCCCTGTAATTTCCATTTGCGTCGGCTTTCTGAGCGGGTGAAGGCTGGTATCCGAGCTGCCGGTGGGACGCCGATCGAGTACAACACCATCGCCGTGTCCGACGGAATTTCCATGGGGACCGAAGGCATGAAGGCCTCGCTCATCAGCCGAGAGGTCATCGCCGATTCGATTGAACTCGTGGCACGTGGACATTTGTTTGATGCGGTCGTGGCCCTGTCCGGTTGCGACAAGACCATCCCCGGCACCGTCATGGCGCTTGCGCGGTTGAATTTGCCGTCGGTGATGCTCTATGGCGGATCGATTATGCCGGGACAGTTTCAGGGACATGATGTGACCATTCAGGATGTTTTCGAAGCCGTCGGCAAACATGCCTCGGGCAAGATGACCGATGCCGAACTCAAAGACCTGGAGGATCACGCTTGTCCGGGACCTGGAGCCTGTGGCGGTCAGTTTACGGCGAACACCATGGCTATTGCCTTCGAGTTTCTTGGCATTTCGCCCATGGGGCGCAATGGAGTGCCAGCCATGGATGGGCGGAAGGATGATGTGGCCTTCGAGTGCGGGAAAATGGTCATGGAGCTTGTGAAACAGGACCTGCGTCCTCGCCAGCTCATTACTCGCAAATCATTGGAGAATGCCATTGCTGCCGTTGCCACGACGGGTGGCTCCACGAACGCCGTGTTGCATCTTCTTGCCATTGCCCGTGAATCCGGAATCAAGCTGAGCATCGACGATTTCGATCGGATCAATCGTAAGGTTCCCCTCCTGGCTGACCTGAAACCGGGCGGTCGATTTGCCGCAGCGGATCTCTATGCGGCTGGGGGCACGACCTTGGTCGCCAAGCGATTGCTTGATGCAGGGTTACTCCATAGGGATCAACCGACGGTCACGGGTCGCACGATTGGCGAAGAGGCATCGGAAGCCCGCGAGGCATCCGGACAGCAAGTGTTGCGTCCCCTCACCAACCCGATCAAGCCGACCGGCGGCCTGGTCATTTTGAAAGGGAATTTGGCACCGGAGGGCTGTGTGGTGAAGGTGGCAGGCCATTCGATGACCACATTTCAAGGACCGGCGAAGGTATACGACCAGGAAGAGGATGCCTTCGTGGCGGTCAAGGCCGGGCAAATCAAGGCCGGTGACGTTGTCGTTATTCGGTACGAAGGCCCGTCAGGTGGTCCTGGGATGCGCGAGATGCTCGGTGTGACAGCGGCGATCGTCGGCGCAGGACTCGGCGATTCCGTCGCCTTGCTCACCGACGGACGTTTCTCCGGGGCCACGCATGGACTG
The DNA here is from genome assembly GCA_029865485.1 of Nitrospira sp. Taxonomy (GTDB): domain Bacteria; phylum Nitrospirota; class Nitrospiria; order Nitrospirales; family Nitrospiraceae; genus Nitrospira_D. Next base: position 68,433 of record JAOUGT010000001.1, on the reverse strand, counting down.
ATGGCCGGTCATGTGGCGCCTGAAGCGGTCAAGGGCGGACCTATCGCGGCGGTCAAGAACGGCGACATCATTACCTTTGATATTCCCAAACGCCGCCTTGATGTGAAGCTTTCGAAGAAAGAGATCGCGACTCGACTGAAGAAGGTCAAACGACCGACTCCAAGGTATACCTCCGGCGTGATGGGAAAGTATGCGCGGCATGTTTCCTCCGCCTCGGAAGGCGCCGTGACGAGTTAAGTCCGAGGGAGACTACGCCTGTGGTTTTCTCAGCCACAGCGTGATGACATTGGTCACGGCATCCTCATACGAATAGCGTTGTAAGTATGGGAGTGAAGGAAGCGCCTTCACAACCACGTCGCTCACCGTGGATTCTTGGTGTTCAATCACGAATCCCGCCTCGGTAAACAGCCTGATCCAGTCTGATTTTCTCAGTCGATTGGTGTAGGAGCTTCGATTCCACTTCATCAGATTCCAGAGCCACTCAGGATAGCGGAGACAATCGAATAGCTTGAGCGGTTGTGGGGGTTGCAATCCGTAGTACGAGTGGTCGCCGAGATCGATCAGTGCAACGAGATGCCCGCCGTGGCGCAACACTCGAAAGCATTCTGCGACAGTCGTCGCTGGGTCGCGCACATGCTCAAAGGCGGTGTGGGACCAGATACAGTCAAATTCGCAAGAATTGAATGGTAGCCGTCGGCCATCATAGAGGATGTAGTCGATCTGCGTTTTCTTCGTCTGTTTCTCAGAAACATATCTTAAAACATCTACTGCCGTACAACTGACCGCCCCTGCCGTGAGTGCCGTTTCCAAGACGTCCAGGGTCTGGCCTGGTCCAATCTCCAGTACATCCTTTCCACGCGGCGGCGTGAACCGACTATATAGCGTATAGACCTCTTGTACTTTTCCTGAGTTCGAGTTGATTCCTGTCAGGTGGTATCGCTGCATAAGTTTGGAAATAGGTTTCACCCCAAGCAGCAGGTTGTGAATGACCTCAAGTGGGACAATCGTCATAACTCAGTTGCATCGGGGCCTGACGTACAAGATAAGGCCCACCTAGACTGAAGCTCGCCGAATTGTGCTCAAGCGGCGAGTCTGTGGTTCATTCCATCGTGATCGGGATTCAGTAAACGATCATAGAGTCGTTCGTATTGCAGAGCCGTTTCACTGATGTGAAACTCATATGGGAGCGGTGGGGGGTCTGCTGTGTGAACATCCGCCCGTTTCATGGAAGATGATAACTTGCGGACGATTGCGTCGGCCAATCCGCTGACATCTCCTCGTTGACAGAGTTCTCCAATCCGCGGCCCCACCACGACCTCATCGGCTCCCCCGACCTGTGTGGCGACGATGGGTAGGCCTGCGACTCGTGCTTCAAGTAATACTCGAGGGAGTCCTTCCCAATGTGACGTTAAGAGGAAGAGATCGAACGCATGCATCACCGCCGGAATGTCACGTCTCCATCCGGTTAAATGTACACAATCGTGAAGATCATAGCGTGCGATCAGCGATTCGATCTTGGCGCGTAATTCGCCGTCTCCGACGAGGACGAACCGGACGTTGGGTTGCGATTGGGTGACGAGCTTTGCCACCTCGATAAAATCCTCCGGAGCTTTTTGCGGCTTGAGACATGCCACGGTTCCGACCAGTCTGGTTCCTGGCGCTGCGCCTAGTTCCCTCCTCAGCCGTTCGCGGTCCTCGCCGACCAGCCCTTGCTGAAACGGTCGTGGATCGATGCCAGGTCGCACCAATAGGACGTTGTTCCTGAACAGGCGCCAAGCCCGCCCCTTCTGGATATCAGCCTGGGAGACGGCAATCCACTGGGTGGTGATCCATCCGGTAATCCGTTCCAACAGGACCAGTAGGCTCTTCATCCAGCGAGGTTGTACGGGAGTCATGCCGTACCCATGGATCGTGTGGATGATGACTGGAACACCGGCGAACCATGCGGCCCATCGGCCAAGAATACCCGCTTTTGAACTGTGTGTATGGACGACCGAGGGACGAAGGCGGCGAAGCAGTGTGGTCAGTCGAACAAGAGCCACCAGATCATCCAAGGGATGGATTTGTCGGCCGAGTGCGGGCAGCAGCCTCACCTCGACATGAGGGATGCGCTGGGCCTCCTCTGTGAGGAGTCCTCCAGGTCCGGTGATTAACATAGCCCGATATCGTGTGGGATCGAGATGAGACACGACATGGAGCGCCACTTCTTGCGCTCCCCCAAGCTCAAGCTTTGTGATGATATGGCAAATCGTGTGCACGACACCTGCCATTATGCAGAGAGCGCGTGATCCTGTTCCGTCCGGAGTCGTTCCGCCAACTGCTTTCCCTGCCCGATGGCATCCTCCATCGAAGTATGTTCCCAACGACCATATCGGCCGATGGAATAGATGCCTCTCCGTTCGAGCTCGGAGAGGATGGCAGGAATCGCACGTGCGCGATGACGATCGAAGTAGACGTACGCGTAATGCAAATCCTTTACGTCAGAGACGACAATATTGTCGTTGGGGAGTAGGATGCCGGCCTGCTCCAACCCTGCCGTGGCTTGGGCAGTAAGTTGGTCAACAGACTGATGCTCCATCGGCCGGTGCGAGATCTCCACGTACATGGAACTACAGCCCGGTTGTCCCAACGACGGGGAGAAGTTCATGGGGAACCCGACCCGGTAAAAAGGAAATTCCGGTTCGGGGAAGTAGAGCCAATGTTTGTCGGACACCTGCTCACGTGCCACGGCCATATTAAGGTTGTAGACGGATACCCACCGCAGTCTGTCCGCCGCTTCTTTGAGATGCACGGGCATATCGAGGCATCGGCGTACGAGTTCCGGGACCGGAATCGTCGAAACCAAGGACTCATAGTGTTCCGTCCTGGTCGTGCCGTTGAGCCGATCATGGAAACGGGCGAGCCGGCGTTTCGTATCCACCTCGAGGAGTTCGACATCGGTCGTGACATCCGTGATCCCCGGCAGGAAGGACTCCGGCAGGACGTTGATACCGCCCGATGCAGGATAGAGGAACGAAGGATTATACCCAAAGGCCTTGTCTTTGATGCCCAACGCACCACTGATCACGTCTTTCAACTCCGGCTTCGGCACCAGCCACGACACCCAATCGGATGTGAGTTCATCCAACGACACCTTCCACAGCTTTTCGTTGAAGGGAATCATGAAGTGCTTGGCCATCCCTTCTCCGAGGTTTTCCAAGATCCATTGCTTAAAGCAAAGATCTTTTGGATCGCTGGTCGAGGCTGAATGCAGGAGTGTGGTGATGAATCCCATCAAACAGTCCCGTACGACCTCCGGCGGAAGGCCATGAGTGTTCACCTGAAAGGGATATTCCGTGTAGGTTCGGTGTGAGTAAATAAACGACTTGCGATCGTGTTTCTGGAGTTTGTCCGCGAGCAACTGCTCAACCAGTGCCTTGATCTGAGGCTGACGGAAATGTAGGAGGTGTCCTGTGTAGTCGAAGGTAAATCCATTTGTGCGATAGGAGCGGCACAGTCCCCCTACGTCCGACTCGCGTTCATAGAGTCGGTACGGAACTCCCGCCAGATGATATGCGGTGCTCAGCCCGGCAAGGCCGGCGCCGACAATCAGGATCATGCCGCTCGCCTTCTTTCTTCTTCAGATGTCTCGACGTCCATCGTCCTGGTGGTCTTGACCTCGATTCGTTTCAACGTCAGCGTCAGGGTGAGAAGTATTGCCAGGGTCCCAAGACAAAGGCCCCAGGCCACCTCATACGGAACCACCATGAGCGTAAGGCCGACGGCTCCGACCACCGCGGTGGCAACATAGCTGACAATCACGATGTGCCTGGTCGACATTCCCCAGTGCCTGAGACGGATGGCGATATGGTCTGGGCTGCCCAGGAATATCGGGAGCCCTCGCTGATAGCGGATATACATGACGAAGAGGGTATCGAAAATCGGAATGCCCAAGATGAATACGGGCGTGAGCAGCGACAGCGGGTGCGTACTGGGGAATTGCCCGATCATCGCCATGGCACCCAGCAAGAGGCCGATGAACATGGCTCCTGTGTCACCCATGTAAATCCGAGCCGGTTGCCAATTATATTTCAGAAAACCGACAAGGCTTCCGATCAACGCGGCCAGCATGAATGCAACGACCTGATCACCCTGGAGTAATGCCGCTAGCAGTAAACATACGGCGCTGATCGCACCGACTCCGGCGGAAAGACCGTCCATGATATCCAAGAGATTGAACGCATTGATAAGCCCAACCATCCAAAACACCGTCAACGCGAGATCGACCCATTCCGGTAGGGCCGCGATTTGAATGCGGATCCCGCTCTTGATCAGTACGAACACGGCGAGGAGCTGACCGATCAGCTTTGTTGTGGGTGAGAGGACACCAAAATCATCGATGAGTCCCAACATGACCACGATCGTCGCGCCAAGAATAATGCCCAGGACATCCTGCCGGAACTCAAACGTGAAGGCGAGACTCATCAAAAAGGCCAGGTAGATCGCAAGCCCCCCGAAATATGGGACTGGTTCCTTCTGATGTTTGAGACGCCCGTCTGGGGCATCGACAATGCCGTACTTCAGGGCAGCCTGTCGTGCAATGGGAACGCCATACAACGACAGGAAGAGTGCGAGCAAGAATGTTAAGCTTAACAAATACATGAAGTAACTATCCTTGCATCCTGATGAGCACAGGATGTTCCGATCCAGATATCATGATCTGTCGTCTACGCCACGGGCGAGGCACGCTGAATAGACCTGCTCATGTTGTCGCACGATCTCCGAGATACGATAGTTGTCCCGTGCGTGCACTCTCGCCTTGGCTCCCATCGCTTCCGCCTGCTGTGGATCACTCAGGAGGTGGGCGATCGCATCAGCCAATGCCTGAACATTTCCCGGCTCGACGAGCAGTCCGGTTTCTTTGGACAGGACAAAATCAGGGATTCCTCCCACGGTGGTGGCGATCACCGGTTTTCCTGCCGCCATGGCTTCAAGAATCGCGATGCCAAAACCTTCGTACAACGAGGGAAGCACGAAGGCATCCAACGCGTGCAGCACGCGAGGGATATCCCGTCTGGACCCCGTGAACACAATCCAGGAGGACAGCCCCAATTGTTCACGCAGTACTTCCAATTCGTCGCGTGATGGTCCGTCCCCGACAATCACTAATTGGCAAGGCGGTTGCCCATACCTTCGGGCCAACTCCGCCATGGCCCGAAGGAGAATGGTGAGACCTTTCTTGGGCTCAACCAGCCGACAAACTGTCCCGATCACATTCCCGCTATCTCGAAGGCCGAGTTCACGCCTCGTCGCCGCTGCCGCCGACTCAAATTGCTCGATGTCCACACCGAACGGGATCATGGTGCAGTGCTCGATTGTTCCACCAATCCGAGAGACGACCGATCGACTGACGGCGTGAGAGCAGCAGACGATGCGCTGTGTCCAATGCAGCGTGAGCCGATCCACCAAGCGCACGAGCCATCCTTCACTGACCACTTCATCATGATATGACGAAATAACAGGAAATGCCCTCAAAATGCGTCCGCACGCACGGGCTGCGACATTGGCCCAGAAGAGGAACGCCTGCACGACATCCGGTTGCTCAACGCGAAGAAGTTTGAATAATCTCACGATGACACGGGCGTCGAGTTTTCCAGCCCCACCTAAGGAGAGAACCCTGACTCCCCTCTTTTGGAGTTCCTGCACCAGCGTCCCGTTTGGTTTGAGCGCACACACCGTCACCGTGAATCGCGAGCGATCGAGCCGTGAAGCCAACTCCACAATATGGGTTTCCGTCCCTCCTACCCCAAGCCCAACCGCCAGCAATATGACTTTAGCAGGCATGAGGCACGGACCTGTTTGATGGTGATGACGACATCAGTATTTCTTGATACCATTCCAAATACGCCTGTACCTGGCGCGCAAGATCAAAACGATCCTTCGCTAAGCGTGAGGCCTCGGCCGACATGGCACGACGACGGCCTTCATCTCGCAGCAGTGCTCCTACGTGGAATGCTAAGGACTCGGCGTCTCCTGCCGGGACAAGGAGACCGGAGCACCCATCGTCGATTTGCTCTGGTATCCCACCAACCGCTGTGGCCACCACTGGAGTCCCACATGCTGCTGCCTCGATCACCGTGTTCGGAAATGTATCGACACGGGCCGCGTGGACATACAGATCGGCAGCCTGGTAGAATTTCGCGACACGTGCGGGGTCTTGCTCATATCCTATAAATTGCACCGTCACTGAATTGACAGTCTCCGTGTCCGCCTCGTCTCCTAGTGCCAGCAGAAGCAATGGATCACCTTTCATAAAGGCGGCCATTCTGGAGAGGGCGTTGCGCAGCATCCGATAGTCCTTCCAGACGTTGTCTCTGATTCCGTTTGCCGCAAAGAGGAGGATCTTCGCGTGCTGGGGAAGCCCGAGGTCTGCCCTTGCTGCTTGCTGTTCGGCAGGCATGAATAATGTTAGATCAACTCCATTTGGAATCACCCGGCGCTCGACGATTCCAGAATTCAGCATCGACGCGCTTACCTTGTCCATGAGCCAGCGGGAGGGTGTGGCCACGAACAGCTTGGATTTTGCAAAGATGTCTTGCTTTCGGCGCCAGTTAAATGTTGTGGCATCTCGCTTGATCGAAGGGTAGATCATCAGGTCTGGACAGGTACCGCATCCGGTCCTCCAGCGCTCGCAGTCGAACGAGTGCGCACAATGCCCGCTGAGCATCCAGGCATCATGCAGCGTCAGCACTAAGGGGAAACGGCGACTGAGACCTGGCAAGGCTCTCAGATCAAAATAGCCGTCGTCCGGCAACCATGAGCCGTGAAGGTTGTGACAATGAACGATATCGGGGAGCTCAGAAGGAATACCCTCAAGGCCGGCTGTGCCTGGGAACTCAAAATCTTCCTTCCCTTGCCAGCGCTGGAATGCCCGTGAGGGCTGCCCCAATCCTAGAGCGAGAAGCTGATAGAGACGTCTGTTGTGTTTCCCACTGGGTTCAAGCTGAATGAGTCGATTGGCCAACGCGCCGCACCACCGACTCCATGCGGTCCGGTATGGATCGTGTTGAATGAGATACGTATCGGAGCTCTCGGTGTTTTTCTTGCCTACGGCCATCCAGGACTGGTGCCCGGCACGGCGATAGCCCTGCATGAGCTGCCAGGCAACTGTTTCGGCTCCTCCCCCGGTATCCGCCGTATTGACTTGCAGAATACGCATGCCGGTAGCATAACGCTCAAAACACGAAGCCAGAAGTGATTTCCCACTCTTTTCCCGTCCATGTGATCACTGGCGCCGGCTGGAACAGCCCGATCGCCTGCAGCCCGATCCTCAGCCAGCTAGGGACATCGCTCAGCGAATATTGCCGGACCAGTTTCCAAAGGAGCTCCCTCACTGCCCGTTCACTTCTGTTGCCAGGCCATTGCCGGTAGGCGCGCAGGACGTCCTGGGCCTCTTCCACATACGCTTCTCGAAAGTGAAGGGACTTCTGGTTTCCGTGCGTCCGAAATCCCCCTAACAATGCCCTCACTCCATACAATTCGGCATGCTGGAAGAACCTGCCCCACAGTTCGAAATCTGCGGCATGTGGAAACGAAACATCGAGCCTCCCTCCGGCCCGCTCCCAAAGAGATCGCCTCCAGAACGTGGATTCCTGCTGTATCCATCGACGTCCGTGGGTGCCGGTGACAGGAAGGTTACTTCCTCTATAGAAGGCACGCGCGTTGAACCCGCCCGTAAAATCCGCCCCAACGGCCTGCCCACGTTCATTCCAGGTCAACGGGTGGACGGTCGTCACCCACTCGACATGCGGATGGGCGGCGAATATTTCGGCGACGGTCGAGAAGGCCGAGGGAAGATATTTGTCGTCGCTATTGAGCCACGCCATGATCTCGCCGGTGGTCTTGGCAAAACCCTTGTTGATTGCCTCATATTGCCCCCCGTCCGGCTCACTGACCCAATATGCAAGCTTATGCTGGTGTCGGCGAAGGATGTCGATACTGCCATCACGAGATCCTCCATCGATGACCACGTACTCCAAATCGGTGTATCCTTGGTTGAGTACCGACTCGATGCTCTCCTCGAGGAACTGCGCCTGGTTGTAAGAGGGTGTGACGATCGACAGCGTCGGACGGTTATGAGTCATATGCGCGATCTCCAAAGAGTTCGCTCAGATGCTGTTTCATGCGCGCATTCTGCTCGGCACGTTGAGCCGGAGTGGCATAATAGTGGTGGCGACGGAACAGCCCCTCCTCTTTCACGAAGGCGATATCCGCCTGAGAGAGCGCCTGATCGAGCGGCCGATATTGCAATCCGACAATGTCGTAAGGCACGAACCCCAGGCCTCGCATATAGGCAAAGACATCCGCACATTCCGGACCATCGTGAAAGAATTGAAAGAACGAGACTTCCAGAACGACAAATTCACAATCGGCCAGGACGCGTTCCGCGCCTCGCAGCACATCCAGTTCAGCCCCCTGCACATCAAGCTTCATTAGATACGGACCCACGGCACCCCGCTCGTCCACCATGCTATCGAGGGCCACCACAGACACGGGTCGAGGTATCCCATTGACATCCGTACATTGTTCAACCTCGCGATACAGAGAAGATCCCACGAGATCTGGATGTACATTGATCTCCATCGTTCCCGATCGAGAGGCTGCAGCGGCGATGCAGCAATGCGCTTTCGATATCCCCCGTACCAGCTGCTCCAAGAGCGGGCGATATTCCTCCAACGGTTCAAGCAGAAGATAGTGCGCCTCGGGAAATACAGCATGACACTCCCGCGTAAACGATCCCAAGGCCGCCCCCACGTCAATCACCGTGCCAGGCGCAAATCCCACCCGTTTGGCTTGCTGAAGGACCTCGGCCATTGACGTTCGTGGCCCCAACGGCCCCCCAGACTGTTGTTTCCAACACACCTCCAATCCGAACAGGTTGAACCAGCGTTTGGCGCACTGCTTGAGCCACTCAGTAGGCATGAGCCTCTTCTCCTATCGTTCCCTGCCACCATGACTCCATCATTGTGCGAAACCTGTCCTGATCCCAATTTCTGACCACGAATCGAGGCAGCTGATATACATCGGTATCTCGCGTGACCCGCTCGGGGTAATTCGAGCATGCCAGGCTATACCCTTCTTCTTTCACAAGCGCGGTTGTATCCGCTGTGTAATCAGCCATGGTTCCATAGGGATAGGCGAAGCTCGTGACTGGGCAGGACAGAACGCTCTGCAGCCGCTCCTTACACCTTCCGATTTCCTCACGCTGTGCCCCCAGGGGCAAGCGGGCCAATACCGGATGTGACTCGGTATGGGCACCAACTTCGACCCACGGCCCTGAAGCCAACGTCCGTACTTCCTGCGGAGTAAGGATCCGATGAGATGAAGCGGTGGCATGCAGGTAACCTGCCCATGAACGGATCGTGCAGAGCGTCCGTTCGCGATCCGCTTCTGCCATGGGCCTCAGTAAAGCACACAGCGCGCGATACAGCTGATGGCGCCGTGTGGGATCCTCGCGACACAAGACATTCCATCCCCGGTATGCAATACATTGCGCGTCATCGTAAACAGTATCCCGACCCAGAACCCATTCCCGCATCTCGCCATCAACGGAGAGTGGCAAGACTTCAGGGAGGGAAGATGGCCGCAGAAAAATGCTCTCTAATTCATCCCACCAGAACTGCTGTTCGCCCTCCATATATCCGCTCGCCACAAACACGGTTGCCGGAACATGCGCCGATTCCAGCGCCGGCTTTGCATTGACCAGGTTGTCCGCGTACCCGTCATCGAATGTCACAGCCACGAGGGGCCTCCTCACATCCGAATGGGTTGACCTCCTGCGGATCAACTCGTGAAGCGTGACGACTTCATACCGCCAGGATAGATGTGCCATCTGGTCGGCAAATCGCTGCACCTCTACAGCAAGCAATTGAGGGTCGCCCTCAAGATCCGCAACCCGATGGTAGAGCAGGATGAGGCCCACTGGCTGTGAGCGACTCGACAGCTTCGCCAAGCCGGCACGGACTCTTGCCATCCCCGGTACTCTCATGACCTCAATTTGGCCTCCTGCGAAGAATTCATGGGGAAGATTCCCGCTGACGATCGCTAGCTGAGGCTCCAGAAGAGATTAAGGGAGAGGCCGGACCGCAATTTAATCCTGTCCGAACGATGTCTCGCCTCCTGACACAGATAGCCACAGCCTCGCTTCGATGGCTCGGATAGTTCCAAGATCCGACGAAATCACCCGTAGGTCAAGGGCTATCGAGATTCGACAAACCCTTTACCGCACATCGGCCAATCGAGGACAGCTCAGAGACTATGTGATGATGCCGTGGAAGGTCGCAACACTGCGCTCAACTTGCGACCCACTGAGAATGGAATCCTGGCCACCCGCTGTGTAATGTTACGGATACACTCCGCCCCACGTTCCGCTCTCCACAATCCCGCAGCCCATGCATCACCGAAGACTGCTACCTCCATGAGCCGATGGGGCCGACCGCCCAGCTGAAGCTTGTAGGAAGACATCCCCCAGAGCAGATGGTATCGCCGGAACCCAAGTTGGATCAGCCGCTGAATCGTCAGCCACAAGGCTAATTTTCCGAGGCGCAGTCGGTCAAAGTCGGTGCGATGGCCGATCAAAACGAAATAGGCTTCATTCCCATGCAGGTAGGAGACAGTTCCAGCGAGGAGCTCGTCACCACGTCGTATCCCGCAGAACAGCCCGCAAGTCCGAGCCAGTTCCAATCGGTTCCGGACATGCTGCGCCTCCCACAGGTGCGAGACACCCTTTCGTACGATCCTCGCTCGATTCAGTTCGACCAATTCCTGAAAGGTAGCCGAGGGTATTTGCGGCCCGGTCAGACTGATAACGGCATACTTGGATCCGAGTTCCTTCTGGAGCTTCTTCAGATAATAGGGCAGTTGCGTTTGCGCATTCCGCCCCAAGGAACACAAGTACTCGGACTCCGACCCTGGGAGATCCACGATGATGTCCTCATTGACAGGCCGCCACGACCGGTGATGCCACGGACCGTTCCACCGTGCCATGTCATCAACAGCCGTACAGCTGATGGTCGCAAACGATGCATGTCGTTTCCGTAAGAGCCCCATGATCTCGTCTGGAGTCATGTCGGTCGGGCCGAAAACATGGACACGTTTCAATCGCCATTTCCATTGCTGTTCAAAGAAAAAACACACCTTCTTGATCTGCGCTTGTTCGCCTAGTCTGATCCACGCGTGGGTCGCTGGCGGTTGGGCATAGAGTGTCGCGAAGCCAAACGAACTGAGCCAGCTACTCGACGCGGTCTTGAGATGCGAGATCGCACTCTCTTCAATCTCGGTCAGATCGAGTTCCATCATCGCCCCGGGCGGCAACCTGCTCCACGGGAGGTCAGGAGGGGCCGCTCCAGACGGTTTCGTCTCTGCATCCACGATCGTGGACATAGCTCGCTCGCAGTCGACCTTCATTGAGAATCCAATGGTCTGTCCGCCAGGAAGTGCGGCCAGAGATCCCGCCACATTATCATCAAGGGCAGTCTGCCGATAGCCCGAAGCGTCTTGCAACGGCCTGCAACAATCCGCACATTCTGAAATCCGACGGATTTCAACTGGCGCACGGTCCGAAACGGCGTACTAATGTAGCAATCGAACCCGACGTTCTCGACTCCTGCCTGGTACCAGCGCCGCCTCAGCGAACCGCTGCGGTACAGAGAGAGAAACCGTCCACTAGCCCAGTGGCGAGGGTACAAGAGATAAGGAAGCCAGCTGTGAGACGACAGGATAACTCGGCCCCCTGGTTTGAGCACCCTGAGAATCTCTTTCATCGCCAGTAGGCGGCGAGGCTCCGGCAGGATACAGTCGATTCCGTTGAAGGAAAACAATACGTAATCGAACGATCGATCAGCACAGTTCAGTGCACAGGCATCCATCACCTGATACTCGATGTCTGGATAGGCGGCACGGGCCCCTTCGATCATTCTGGGAACGATGTCGGCTCCGACGACATCAAATCCAAGATTCCGCAGCGCTACCGTCGTGCGCCCGTAACCACAACCGAGGTCCAACACCCTCCTGCCCTTGTTAAAGGCACCCATGACGATATCCTCTTCATAGCGAAGATCGTAGGTGCGGTACCATGAGCACTCGGCCACTTCGTCCGATGCAAAGGCGGCATTGCTCTTCTCTTGATGGTCGGCAGTCTCACGCTGATTCGGCATGACACGGTCCGTCATAGACCCGCCTTTCCATCCTCCCGTCGCTTTGCATAGATCTGACGAAAGTAGGCGGTGTTCTCATCTAACACAATCGGTGGTCTCGCGCCGCTGTACGTGGCCAGATCGAAATCACTGACTACATAGTCGAATCCCATCTCGTCGAGGAGGTTGAGAATCTTGTGCAGCGTTCTCGGAAGGCTCGGCAGATGATGATATTCGATCGCCATCTCACGGACCAGTCTCAACCGCTCGCCGCAATCCGCCAGCGATTCCCATTCAGCCCCTTCAATGTTCATCTTTATGAAGTCGATTGGCTCTCCGAGATAATCGCGCAATCGGACGCATGGCACCGGATGTGCCGTCCAACCGACCGGAATTGCCCCTTCGGCGAGATGCGCCAGACAGCTGCCGTATTTTCCGTCCGAATAGAACGTCAAGGTTCCCTCTCGACCTCCCACCGCCGCTTGGACGATGCGCACATCCGTGAGGTCATTCCTGGAGAGGTTCTCCTGCAGATATTGCAACACAGCCGGATCCGGCTCGAATCCGACGATACGCGCATTCGGATAGCGAGATTTGAAATAGAGAATGGACGCACCGATGTTACTGCCGCAGTCGAGAATGACCGGATCCATCCGTTTGGCCTGGAAACCATAAATCTGTCTAACAACGATGTCGTGATACAGCACGGCAAAATTCGGCCCATCATTGATGCGAACTCGATACCCGAGAAACGGCATGAGGGAGCCGGGAGGCATCGCCCGGATCTGCCGCTCCCGCTGCGCCGAACGGCGCAGCTCCCACCAGCTCCTTACATCGACCGTGGACGCGCGAATGATCTGTCGTGTCCGAGACGACATCACGTGTTTTGCCAATGTCTTCAGCAACATTTAGAGATACCGTTTCACGATCTCCACCAACTCCGTCATCCGACTGAGATAGGTATGGTCTCGCAGTGTACGCTCCTGTCCCGCTCGGGCCACGGCTGCGCGCGCCGATTCATGTGCAAGATAATGACGCACGAGCTGGACGCATTCCTCTGGATGGCGGTACGCGACGATCTCCTTGCCGGGCTCGAACATGTCGGTGAGATTGGCTTTCCAGTCCGTCATAAGGAGGCTGCCCACGCCCGTGGCCTCGAACAACCGCATGTTGTTTGCGAAACCTTCCGACACATCGATATGATGATTGATGGTGATACGGGAACGCGCCAGCATGCGGTACATGTCCACGCCCCACGCTTCACCTTTCCAGCATTGATGCAGTGGAGACGAGGCCGAAAGGCTGTCGACTCCTCTCCCCCATACCTGAATACCCACGTGTTCGCTCAACGTCTCCAATAGACGGACACGGGCTCGATGGTCAGCGGTCAGGCTTCCGACGAACGAGAGATCGATCGGCTCACAGGCATCGGCTGTACTTGCCGCGATTTCCAACACGCGCGGCTCAAACGCCAACCGGTGCAACTCACTCTTCACACCGTGTCGTTTGAAATAATCCACGAAATTCGGCAAGGAGGACACGACGAGGTCGTAGGCTCCTAAGTCCCCGTCCTTAGGGAGAGGTGACGCGATCTGACCGACTAACAGCCGGATGTACGGTTTCATTTCACGCCAAAACTGCCCCCCAGCCCAGCACATGTCTTGGTTCAGCACAACATCGGGTCGGTAATGCCTAATCTGCTTCACTAAAACTTGTTCGCCCCAGGACCGCTGACGGGATGCCTGGTGATCCAGCCATCGCGTCAGAAAGGGTTTGAGCCGCCGTAAGGGCGTCCGCCCAGCTATTGTCCGTAACCGCGCAACCGGCGTGGGCCTTGAATCATCTGGCACCTCGCACGCAGTCGGCCCATACTGCTCACGCATCCAGGCCTGCTGGAGGGCTTGGTTATTGACGTAGAGATCAGATGCCTCATGACCGAGCGCACGCAGGTTGCCGGAATAGAAGTCGGCCACTCCAAAGAGGCTCTCATAGCGCATACGCAACTGCTCCGCATAGGGCTGCAGTTCCATCCCTGCGTGTCGGGTGTAGAGCCACTCGAGAAAAAGCGGATAGTCGGCATTGAGGATGAGGAACCTCATGCGACACCACCGTCCATGATCTGCATGAATGCCAACCCCGTCTCGTGTCCGCCGAACTTGTTCATCGCATAACGCTCAGTTTCGCTCCGCATCGAAGCGCGGCCTCGTTCACCCATGAGCCGAAACGCCCCCGCGATCAATGCCTCTAGATCCAGGTAGGAAACCAATATCCCACTGAGCTCATGACCGATTACCTCGGCATTGCCTCCCACGTCAAAAGAGACCATCGGCACGCCACACAGATTCGCTTCGAGAAGCGCCATACCGAAATTCTCCACCAGTGTCGGCGAGACGCCGAACGAACATGCCTTGACGATCGCCAGATTGGTCTCGTAGCCCACCTGACCCGGGGCATGAACCTTGGCATTCGAGGGAACGAATCGGAGCTCATACGCCAACTCCTGGCCGATACTCCCCGAGAGGTAGAACCCGATATCCTTGGGTGTTCGCTGCGCCAGCCTGCGAATGATTTCAAACATAAACCGGGATCCTTTGTAGGCGTTTCCCGCCGAGGGAATATAGATGAGTACCGCATCTTGCGGCAGGCCGAGTTCAGATCGCAGGTCATGCGCAGGGATGTTTGCAATCAGCTCCGTATCGACCAGATTTGGAACAACCGTGACCAGACCAGGATACTGATAGGTCTTCCTGAACATATCGCGCATGTATTCCGAGGGACATACCACCGCGTCGACATGACGTAATACGAGATTTTCGAACAGGATGGCGATCCGGCTGTCGCGTTCCGAATGCAACTTCCATAGCGGGTTTCCTAGAAACCTTGTCGGATTGTGGTGTGACACAAGGATGGTTCGACAGCCTGGCGGACGCCCGATCATCAGGCCAGGACAGCCATGATCGGACAACACCATCACCTCGGGTCGGAAGGCTCGTATTCGTGACCGCAGCCGTGCGCAGGGCCATGCGAAGGAGAGGATCTCAGACACATGGTAGGCCAATGTGCCAGGCTCTACGATCCGGAAATACAACCGTGTCACCAGGTCAATGCTTCGCTCAAACCACTTTGGCACACCGAGTCGTGTGACATCCTTTTCGACCAACGAAACTCCGTGATCGTTAAAGGTAAATATCTTTGCGTCATAGCCGTTCCGTTTGAGCACTCGGTAGAGATTATACTGTGCGCTCGACACTCCCCCTGATCCGGCGGGCGGACATGAGCTTGAAACGATAGCGACTCGCTTAGGCATGTTGCCTCTTTCGAATTCCGCACTTAACTCCAAACTTCAATTGCTGTTTCCAGTTGACCGTCATATCATCCCAGAGGGGAGAACGTCGCAGCACAGCGAGGGCCCACAATCCGAGATGTGTCGATGCGGCGCAAATTGTCCACCAACGTTCCGCCACAGTGCGCTGGAACGGCTCACGAGGATAGACACCCGTCATGCGGTTTGCCTCGGCCAGCTTCAGCAGCCACGCATGTGCGGCAGAGACAAACTCACGTGACTCCGCGTAATCCCAGCTCGATATGGACTCATGCAGAGAGTCCTCATCGGCAGTGGGTACAATCCCCAATCGCTCGAGCTGACGCCGACGAATGCGTCGAGCCGTCTCCCGTTTAGTCATCTCGTGCTTTCTAACCACCTGCTGCGGATGCAACCGATAACGCACCAGTACTTCGGGTACGTTTGCCAGCACGGTGTACTGCGACGCCCGCACCCACAGGTCATAATCTTCGGCATGCAGCATGGCTGCGTCATAGAACAATCCCCAAGTTACAAACGGTTCGCGTCTGATCATGACCGAGGGATGTGCCAAAACAGATTCGAAGAGGAGCCAACTCCGAATCACGTCGGCGTCCGTTGGATAGCGGCGAACTTCCCCTGCACCCATTCCAAATGTTTCGATCCAACCACCGCACACCCCCACTTCCGGCCTTTCTTCCATCAATCGGACTTGAGCGGCAAACCGGCCAGGGAGACTCACATCGTCGGCATCCATTCTGGCCACATAGGCGCCCCTCGCTAATTGCCAGCCTTGATTCAGCGCATGAACCAAGCCATTGCCATCAGACTGGAGAAGACGAATGCGTGAATCTTGCCGCTCATTTCGCTCAAGTATCGCGGCAGTCCCATCCGTTGACCCATCATTGACGACGATGCATTCAAAGTCTGTAAAAGTCTGGTCCAGGACGCTGCGGATCGCTTCGTCGAGATAGAGTTCTCCATTTCGCACCGCCATGATGACGCTGACGCGAGGTGCCGACCGCACTTACCTCACCTCTTCCGTCGAGCCCAATTGTGTCTCAATTCGAATCTCCGACGGCTTGGATGCCATCCCGGAGAAGCCCATGGTTGAGAATATATCTCTGAAACGATGCGCATAGGTATGTTCACGCAATGTACGCTCGTGACCAGCCTGCGCAATGACACTCCGCTCCTCCTCGTGCGCGAGGTAGAAGCGGATCTTGTCGATCAACTCGTCGTTGTCGTGGAAGATGACCACTTCTCTTCCGTCCTGATAGTACTGCTCGAGATTATCGGCGTTCCCCGTCAGTTGAAACCCGCCGCACCCAGGAATTTCAAAGTTCCGCCCTTTGATCTGTTCCCCATAGGTGCCAACGGACTGATCGAGAACCGCCGTTCTAGTCACACTCCCTTCACTGATGATTGATAACCTCCTCAACGCCTTTCCCCACGCCTTCACCTGCCCACCAAAGGGAACTCGGTCCAAGACTCTTGCCACCCGACAGCGGAATACGTGCCCCTGAGCGACATCTGTCCCGCAGTTTTCTTTCATGTTCCCTCCGATTGGCACAGAGGAATTGGATAAATTGAGATTAATACGGCTCAAGCCAAACACCCTAATCATCTCCTCCTGGGAAATTCGACCGGACTCCCAGCCGTTTCCCCAGGCCTGAACCTGAATCCCCGCCTTTCTCAGCGCGCGAATGACGTGTCGCCGATTTCCATGAGGTTGTCCGACGAACGTGACATCGTATCGAGGAGCCGCATCAGCTTTTCGATACATGAAATGATTGCATGCCCATTGGCTCTTAATCACATTGTGATAACCAATCTTTTCATACTTTGGCAGAGCGCTCACAGCAGTAGTTACAACCCAGCTGAAACAGGGAGCCCACTCGCGGGAGTAGTCATCAAACCGCCAATGATCGTCACAAAACCAATTCAGGGTCGGAAGAGCCGTGTCGGTCAATTCACGAAGTACCACGGGGTCAAATTGATCGGTAAACAAGACGGTGAACAAGAGATCCGGCTTTTCCAATGCAGCAACTTCTTTCAACCGCTGATTCATCCCCTCGCGTCCATACCGCTGCATAAGCGTCATGTAATCGAAGTACAGAATGTCATGCCCCATGTGAAGCAGAGAATGGTAGAAGTTGTAATGCTCGAAGCTGAACCCTTGTTCTGGCTTTCCATAGTCATATTTCATTGCGGCATACAGAATACGCATGATTATCCTACTGCTCGCACAACCTATTACCTTTAGTGCACGTAGTGATACAGTAAGGTCATTCCGGGCAATCCTGTCTCAGTTGAGATCCTCCGATAGCGATCGGGAGCAGCAGCGAGGGCTTCGATAATTGCCTGATGTGGTCCAATGTTATACCCCGACTCTGCAGACTGAAAGAATGTATCGTGCAACAATATGTGCGCCTCCGGCATGCTGGTCATTATGCCGTCCAATTCACGCCTCACAGTGTTATAGCTGTGGTCGCCGTCAATAAATACAAGCGCTTGGCACGGCTTGGCCGTGCACGCATGGATATCGAGACACACCGAAAGCCCATCGCCTTGATGCAAGTGCACGCGTTCTAATCCTTTTGCCAACATGCCTCGTTGATTGCCGGGATGTTCCTGATGGAGAACTGTGTCCGGAAGATCCACGGAGTGAATGTCCACATTGAGTCCAAAATGCTTTGCTGTTTCATGGAACACTCTGGCTGACTTTCCAAGATGTGTTCCCCATTCATAAATGTGATCGGGTTTGAGCCTGCACACCGCCGAAACCATCAGAACCATTTCGTTCAACGGGAATGGATGCACTCCGACTATGGGGATTAACCTCTCTACAATGAACTCCGATACAAGCCAATTATCCACCTCGAATTTATCGCAAAGGATATTCAACGCAGGATCCCGCATTGTTCTCTTTGACGGAACCGACGTGAACCCCAAAAGCCTTCGAAGGCTATGCATGTGTGATGACCTTTCGAAAGATACTTTCATACCGGTCCGTAATGCTCTCCCATGTAAACCGTTCCGCCCAATTCCGTCTTCCAGTTTGCCCCATCCGACGAAGTTGCATTCTGTCGCTGGCAAGATGCGCCCATAGCTCTCCAAACAGTTTGGGGTCTACTTTGGTATACCCACGCTCGTCTTGAGGTGCCGGACAGATCACGCCTGCGCCAGTCCACTCAGCAATCTCAGCAGCATTCCCGACGGGGACGGACAAAAAAGGGGTTCCGGCAGCAGCTGACTCAAATAGAACGAGCGGGGAATACTCGACGTGAGATGCGAAGACGAAAAGATCCGCATTCATATATGCCTGTATCAGTTCGGGGCGAGAAAAATCTGTCAGCAATACTCGCTTCCCTCCTCCTTGAGCATAGATATCCTCAATGACCTTCTGTAATTCCCCTCGAAAAGTGGGGATATGGACATCATAATTACTCGCTGCATATCTTCCCAGGCGCACATCTGCCTTGTTCAGTAAGCCATGGACAACATATTTGCAGGCAGACGGGATCCCCTCGGTTCGATAGATGTCATTCATCATGCGATGGTACTCCCTAGCCTTCCGTGCCATGACTTCCAGTCGAGATGTAAATGCTATATGTTCTCCTTCATTCCCATTCAAAATGAGCGTAGCTGGGTGATTGGCTAGATCCGCGGCCAAGAACGCTTTCGCCACATCGAGATGGCCTTTCATTTTGCCAAGGCTTCCAACTGTGAGGAACAGCAGGTCATCTGAAGCGATGTCATGTCGTTGTCTGAACGACGCGTCAGGCTCCGTTGAAAACTCGAGCTCGCTTGCCCCATTTGGAATGATGGAATACTTTGTGATGCCCTGCCTTTTTGCAAAATTAATATCGCGATAGTCCGAGGCGTAGAAGATGAGATGATCAAATTGGTGGAGAATGTTCGGTAACCGGGCAAAATAGTCAGCATATACGGGTTCATACAAACCGGAAAATCCACACGGGATAAATGTTTTTCTTGCCCTAATGTCTGCCAGCACCGGCCATAAAGCGTCAAACGTCCATTGCTGGGCGGCTTTAATTAGAATAACGTCAAACGCTTGAGACTCGACAAAGCGACGATATTCTGCGACCTTCCCGTTTATCCCATGCGCCAGGTTTCCAGAGATTCTGAATCCTTTTATTTTGACCCCGTTGAGCGTATCGGATTGTCGGCTAGGCAATGCTGTCGTGGCGACTGTAACGTCATGCCCGCGCAGAACCATCCTCTCGGCCAGTTGTCTGACGACCTCCTGGACACCACCCACACTTGGTGAATAGAACTCGCTGCCGAACAGGATACGCATGCGGCTCCATTGAAGATCTCAAGAAGCTTTCTGCATTCGTTCTTGTTGGAAAGTGTTCATAAACCAATTCCACGTTCGTTCAATTCCTACCTGAAAGGGCACCTTGGCTTTCCAGCCTGTATCTTGCGAGAGTTTTCTGCTATCAAGAGTATTGACTTCAACATCAAATTGACGGGCAGGCAGGATTGTGACACGCGGCTCAAGTCCGGCTGCTTGAGCGAGAGGATGGATGGCATCCAGCACCTCGCTGTTGCTTCTACCTTCACCACTTCCAATGTTATATATTGCGCCCAGCTTGCCTGAATCCAGCGCTGCGACGATGCCCGTCGCCACGTCCGTCACATGCACGTAATCGCGAACTGTTCCGGAGCGGCCATATAGAAATATCTCCTGCTTTCTCAAAACTGATGCCATGGCAGTTGCAACAAACCCTTGCCCTGCAAATGGTTTCTGTCGCTCGCCGAAGGCATTCGAAGGTCGTACGGTCACAATGGGCAGGTCCTTTAACTTCATATACATTTGCCCATATTTTTCTATCGCTAGCTTGGTCACCCCATACGGGGAGATCGGATTGGTCGGATGCTCCTCCAAGATCGGAATCTTTTGTGCCGGGCCGTATACTGTCCCGCCTGATGAAACTATAATGACTCGCTTGATACGGAGTGAGCTGGCTGCGTCAAACAATCCGACGGCTGCAGGCAAGTTGGCAAGTATGTCTTGCACAGGGTCATCGAAGCTGGTGCTAGGAACGGTTGAGTAAGAAAGGTTAATGATTTCATCAACCCCTTTCAGAGTCTCCAGTAAGAAGTGTGTTTCTCCGTAGTTCCCAGAAATGTAGCGTACTCCAGGAGGCAATGAGTTCCGCGCGAAAGGGCTCCTTCCTACGACTGTGACTCGCCGCCCACGTGCAGTCAGAGCCTCAACAACATGACTGCCGAGAAACCCTGCCCCACCTATGACGCAGCAATGTTTCATCAGAATCCGCTCATGTTCCACGCATTGTTGACTGCCACCTTAACGCCACACGCTTCATAGTCCGGATCAGATTGGCCAATCTAGCTTGCCCGGCTTGCTGCAAATATCGAGAATAATGGGTTTTTACATTATTGAGGCGAACAAGCGCTCTTTCTCGCAAAGCAATCGCTGGCACCTGGCACGCATCACTTAGTCGATCCGCAGCGTCATAGATAAGCTGAGACATCTTGTTAATTCGGGGTCTTGGGGAGACCCGGTGGTAAGCCGCATGATTCAGTGCGGCCACATCCATCACATGAGGATCCGGAGACGTCTTCCCTGTGGCCCATAGCAAATTCTCGACACTAATATTGATCACTCTATCAAGGAAGGGACTGGCCCCTACGCGCGACATGCTCCCAACGACCTCTCGATAGACAAGTAGGACTTCGGGGATATTCGCAACAGCGAAATGCCTCGCTACTCGAGACCATAGTTCGTAATCCTCAGGAGGTTGTCGAGTCTTGTCGGTTGAATAGAGACCGACCGTCTCAAATACCGACCTCCTTAGCATTATGGAACTATGAACAAATGGATTATCGAACAACAGGTCAAACTGCAAATAATGGTTGTCGCCTGGATGTCGATGAATCCTCTCACTCCTGGTATTTCCAGTCCATATCTCTGCCCACCCACCCACCATCCCATATTGAGGATGCGCCTCTAAAAACATAGTCTGCTTCTCAAGTCGTTGAGGCAAAGAGAGATCATCCTGGTCCTGCCTTGCGAGAAACTCTCCTTCGGCCATGAGGATCGCACGGTTTAAGGCCTCAGCCAATCCCCGATTCTCTTGTTGGCACGCCCGAATTCTTGGGTCATGAAAGCGGCGGATAATTTCAGCAGAGTTGTCCTCAGAGCCATCATCGACAATAATCAACTCCAAGTTCCGATAGGTCTGCGAGAGAATACTCTCGATGGCGGCAGCTAAGTATTCGGCGCCGTTGTACACGGGAAGCAAAACACTAATTAGTGGCCGATTTGACAGTAACATCCGTCGAGCATCGCTTCCGGCCTAAAGTAGGCCTATCAGACATATCCAATACAACGGATTGTCCGTTCCGTTCATCCAATTCTTTTTGCTTCGACGAGGTATCCAATAGTGAACTCTTCGACCGGAACCTCTTCTTCCAGAAGCGCAAGGCGCCTCGGGAGCCAAAACATGAGAATAAGTCGAGTCAGAAGCGACAACTTGTGCGGCGCTTTTGCGGCGATCATTCGACCTGCCCTGTAGGCTTCCTGCCCCACATGCTTTAGCAATCCACCAATTGGCCGCATCTCAACGATTTCAAACCCGCACTCAACTAAAAACTTTCCGTAAAAATGGGGAGTGTAACCCCCATAAAAGTGAAACGGTTGCTGGTGCAAGCCACTCCCTAATGGTGCGGTCAAAAATAGCCGCCCGCCTCGCACCAATATTCGTGAGATCTCCCGCAATGTATCGATTGGCTTGGGGACATGCTCAAGCACTTCGGTGCATAAGGCTACATCAAAGGACTCATCGGGCACCGGGATCTTATTGCTGTCACAAACATAGTCGATCTGTCCGTAACGCCAACATTCGACTTCTGAACCTGTTATCGTGCCACGATATTGAGCAAAGTCCTGAGTCTGATATTCACACTGAGAAAACCACTTTCGATACGGACACTCTCCAGCTCCTATGTCTAGGACTTTCGTTCCTCGACATAGCGTTGATGCCTTTTCAGCAATCCATGCCTCTCGCACGTATGCGCTAAAGTTCACAATTCTTTCCATGCGGTCAGAACGTTCTACGGCCCCACGAGTGCCCAATACCCTAAACAGCTCGAGGATCTCGTCGACGTATTCTGATGCATGGCTTGTATTTGTCTTGACCAATTTCATACGTGAACAAACAACAGAGCAATCAGTCGTCCCGCTCGAGTTTATGTAATGTCAGGCCAAAGTCATTCACAACATTCGGCAACATTTAAGAGGCTCACCTTGTTTTATTGGCAATGAGTGCAAAATCGGAGCAGATGGTTCTCGTAAGAAGGCTTTGAAGGAGAATCGTTTTATATGTCCACTCCGAATCCAAGCGTAATATTGGCAAGCATGGATCCCTTATATGAGTCACATCTCGATAGCCATGTTTCAGCATCGAACTCATGACATTATACCCGTAATAAGCATAGGCGGCCGACTCAACGATTGTGAATCCATGCGATTCTAAAAGCATCTTGAGACCCTTTAATGTGTAAAGCACACGATGGCAGGGCTTCCAGAAGTTGATGTCGAAGCTGATATCATGATGCGTATAGTGGCCTACGGTAATCAATGGTAGACGCATTATCAGTGTTCCGCCCGGCGTTAACTTTGCAAATGCCCTGCGCAAAAAAGTGTTTGGATGATCCAGATGCTCAAAAAGCGCATTAGAATAAAGAGCATCAACCTGGAAATCTAAGCTGGCGGTACAGTAAACCTTTTTACTGAATTCCGGATGTTGCTCCTTAAATGTTGAGACAGCTTCTGTACTCAGATCTATGCCGTAAATATTGGCTCCTTTATTGAGAAAGTGAATGAGTTCATGCCCGTACCCAAATCCTATCTCTACCGACGTGGCTGCAGTACAGATTGTTTTGCATATGCGATCTAGAGTGAGCTGGAAGCGGTGGACTTGTTTTCGATGGAGTCGCAAATAGACTCGCTCAAACCTGACAAAGGCCTTACGTCTTCTCTCTATTGTCTGGCGAGTGCAATGCGAATATATGGAATTATAATAAGTAGTATTATCGATCTCGGCGCTCCCATGGGAAATATAGTTTGCACTATTGCATGATGCGCAAATGTAATAGTTGCCGATCTCTGGATTTGTCATTAGGCATTGACAAGCCCTGCAGTGCGTCAATGTATGATTGTGTTCATTATCTGTTTTCTCAGCGCTCTGCATCATTTGCCAAGCGAAGATGATGACAAGGCTCACCCCAGGATGCCGCTCTTTCAGATAGCCGGAGATACCGCCTTAGTCTTGGATGCAGGAAGGCCCGTCGGCACAACTCTACGACTGAAACCTGACATAAATATCACCCCATAATAAATCATTCGCATTTTGCTCAATGCTTTTGAGCGCTGTATATCCACTCACCCAATTGGGGAATATGAGGGCAGGGCTTTCACTAAGTGCATAGTTAAAATCAGCAGATCCTAATGACTCAAGATATTCCATGCACAGCCTCGCATCATCGAGAAATTCCCTTGTGAACTCAAAAGCCATGAAAGGAATCGGAGCGGAAAGGCCTTTCAGTACCTCGTATTCAAATCCTTCCACGTCAATCTTGCAAAACTTCGGCATGCCGAACTCTTGCAGTAAAATATCTAAGGTTGTAACAGGTACCTCCACTGTTTGGTCCCATGCGTAGGGACGGAACCTGCCTGTTTTCCATTTATCAGAGAAGGTCGAGATCGTGTCTGCAGTGCCACAAATTGATAACATCTTTCTGCCCTGTTGAGTCGCCAATCCTTTGCAAACAACCACAACGTTAGTATCCCTCTGATACTTTGCTTTTAAGACAGCGACACAGTTTGGCTGAGGCTCAATACATACGACCCGAGCTCCCAATTCCAGGAACATATGTGTTTTATTTCCAACATTTGCTCCAACGTCGAAGCAAAGATCTCCTGTGTTCAAGAACTGGCGATAAAAATTTACTGTTTTCTCCCGGAGCTGTTCCTCAGTCGTATCAGGTTGTAAAGCTACTGATGATGCTTTAGCGTCGCTACGCGTGAACCCTCTCTTTAGCTGATGAACTAACTTGCGAATCATTGCGTACTCAGAAACTGTGTTTCTCTGGGACAAGCTGCAAAACATCAACGATGTCCTCGCGCGCACGATCATCCTCCAGTGTTATCGCGAGAATTTCAGGCTGTTGTGTGCTAAACAATACGCCGGTACCGGATGAGCGGAGAGGCTGTTCGTTCACAGCTACTGGACTGATTGAGACATGTCCAACTCCTTGGATATGATAGAATGGGCGCTGATAGCTCGACAAACTTACGACAAATTGAATATCGCAAGCTGCAAACGGCAGCTTGCAATCGAATTCAACACTATAGTGGCCCGGTTTCAAATCTTTGGACTTGGACCAATATGTGAGAAGTGGTACTGAGTCGAGCGATATCAACCCAACGGCGGCTATTACTTGAGGAACGGGACAGAACAGTTCAAACTCTATTGCGATACGCCATGGCTCCCCCAGTCGAAACTGTGCTTGGGGCATTCCATCTTGAGTGAGGAAGCGCAGAACCCGTCCAACCCCAGGAGCCTCAGGCAAGCCAGCTGGCAAAGCCACCGCTGCAGCCAACGAGGTGGAATGTCTTTGCAAGTAATACCCCATCACTTCTTCAGTCGGCCCCGCTTTTATGAGGTGGCCCGACTCAAGGAAGAGTGTTCTGCTACAAAGGTTTCGTATGGCTGCTAAATTGTGACTGACAAACACGATGGTTCTTCCTTCGTTCGCAACGGCCCCCATTGCACCTAAACACTTTTGCTGAAACGCCGCGTCCCCTACTGCCAACACTTCGTCAAGTAAAAGAATTTCAGGCTCCAGATGAGCGGCTACAGCGAAGGCCAGACGCATATACATCCCACTCGAATAAAACTTGACTGGTGTGTCGATGAACTTCTCCACCTCAGAGAATGCAACGATTGCGTCAAATTTGTTCTCTATCTCCGCTTTCTTGATTCCCAAGACTGCGCCATTGAGATAGATATTTTCACGCCCGCTCAACTCAGGATGAAATCCGGTTCCCACTTCCAGTAGAGATCCTACACGTCCAGTAATATCCGCCTCTCCGGTTGTTGGGTCGGTAATGCCAGAAAGAATTTTGAGCAAAGTGCTCTTTCCTGATCCGTTTCGTCCGATCACGCCAAGCACTTCTCCCTGTTCGACCTGAAAAGAGATATCTTTAAGCGCCCAAATCATTTCGGTGTGAATATCATTGGTTCCATCTTGTCCCACTCGTTGGAACTGACGAAAGCATCGGATACAGCCTGTTGCGAGCCGCTCACGAAAGCTTCTATGGCGTGCGTGTGGTGTTCCGATTTGGTACTGCTTTCCCAGCCTCTCAACTCGAATTACATCCTCAGCCATTGTTCACACCCTATCGGCAAACGTTCGCTCTTTTCGGTGAAAATAGCAGACGCCTGACAATAACAACATCACGGTCACCGAGGTTGACACCAGGACCATTGGTCCTGACGCGTTGTTTGTGCCCAATAGCGCCCAGCGAAATCCTTCAATCGCTCCAACCATCGGATTGAGAGCATACAGTAGACGCCAGGGCTCGGGAACAAGGATGCTGGAATACAGGACTGGAGTCGCAAACATCCATCCTTGGGTGAGAAATGGAAGTATATGCCTGACATCTCGATACTTCACGTTTAGAGAGGATAGCCACGTTCCAATCCCGAACGCTGTGGCCATAGTCAAGAGGATAAATATCGGGAGTGTTAGCATCGCGATTGTTGGGGTGATCTTATAGAAGACCATCATGGCTAGTAATACGAGAAAGGCGATCGAGAAATCCAATAAACTGACTACTGCAGCGGAAAGTGGAATGACCAACCGCGGAAAGGCAATCTTGGTGATCAAATGTTGATTGGCGACCAGACTGTTGCTGGTCGCGGACATTGACGATGTGAACAGCTGCCACGGCAGTAGCGCACAGAACGCGAAGAATGGGTAGGGTACGTCATCGGAAGGAACTTTGACCAACCATCCAAAAATAACACTGAATATGATCAGGGTAAAGACCGGCTGCAGGGCCGCCCAGGCGACTCCAAGAACCGTCTGTTTATAACGAACCTTGATATCTCGCCAAGCCAGAAAATACAGCAGTTCCCGGTACTCCCACACCTCCTTCAAATTCATTGTTGCCCATCCGCGTGATGGTCTGATCCGTCGCGTCGTGCCGGCGGCGATAGGCGTAGTCATAGAGTATGATCGTATTGTCATACAAACACTCAATACCGTGTGCTTGATGTCCCGCCATTCATGACATTCTTCCAAGGGAACCAAGATGGGCAAACAGGCGGTCAAACCTGTGTTGCCACGTATGCTCTCCAAGCACTCGCCGTTGCCCTGCTGCGCGGATTCGCTCTGCCGCGCGCTCATTTTGTGAATAAAACAGTGCCTTGTCGATAAAATCTCCTGGCTCCGACCACACAACGATTTCCTCACCAGGTTTGTAGTACTGAGAATGGTCAGGGGCTTCTTGCACCAGATAGAGGCCCCCTGCCATCGGTACTTCAAAATCCCGCAGGCGACACTGCAAGTTCTTAGAGTCTCGGACTTCAGTTGCACTATGCCATCCGGTGTCTGAAAAGCCCAGATTTACCTGACTTTCTGCGTAGATACTCGGCAATGCTGAGCCCTCGCATGGCCCCTTCAAATCAGCTCCTTCCAACATCTCAAATGAAAACTGCCGCGAATACTTTCGCCGAACTGGTCCCAACAAACTCTCGACCCCCTCGACTTTCCAGCGTGGAAGAGCGTAGTGTCGAAGGTCGTGATACACCTTGTAGGCATCCCACGAGAATGTGAAAGGACTTGGCGTTTCTGTGGCCCAACCTCGACCATACACAACCGGTTTGAGATCATTGCGAACACACTCGGCTAGCAATGCACGCCGAAACGGATTAAAGGTGCCTACAAAGGACAGGTTGTGCTGGAAGCAGGTGTTCCCACCAGAATTACGAAAATAAAAATGTGGATTGGCTGCCATCGGCATCCAGTGAATATGTTGGGCATATGGTTTCAGATATTCTGCATTGGTCATTTGCGCCACGGCCAGGACATCGAAAAAGGGGGCCGTACGAATGACGCGATACCATTGAAACGCCATGTCAACATGATAATTGACCATCGGTGCCCGCAGCTCACGCAACTGCTTGGCCGTCTCAACGAGGAGAAAATCGTCGTAGGCGATGCAAAAGATCAGATCGAGCTTGCCCGCAGCCTTGAGGCCACGAGCCAACTCCACCAAGCGGCGGTTTAATTCATTTCTCTGCGCCCTCCATAGTTTTGACCCCAATTGTCCCATACCGCCTGGGTATGTAAAGATGTGCACTTCTTCGCAATAATGCTGGCGAAGAGTGTCCAGGAGATTAATTTCAATCCATTGGTCTGGAGGGAGTACCGCGAGGACTCTCATCCTAGATGGTTCCTGTGTTGAAAGGATCGTTTAGAAGTCGCGTCGTTGGAAAATCAAACACGCGCCCGTCAGGATGAGTCCGGCATATAACAGGCCATACGCTGTTGCAGTCATCTGATAGACCGCCTCTACGAGGACCCCGCTCGCCGCTTGCCCCTTCACGTTCATAAACTCGAGGTTTGGACACACATAGTACACTGTGGTTAAAACAACCTCTGTTAGCTGGCTTTGACTTTTGTCAGCAATGGCCTTGAGGTCGCTCGTGAGATGCCCGATCACATATAACCCTAGCGTCATCGTCGCGCTCAGGATCGGCGAGCTAAATGTTGAAAAGAACAGCGCAATGGCCATCACAAGTAACGTCTCCACAAGAATCAGCTCGACCGCCTGAAACAACGATCGATGAATGGCATTACCGCTTAGCCATACGGTCGCTAAAAACATGGCAAACATAATTGCGATATTCACGACGATGATAAACCCCAGGCCGAGATACTTGCCCAAGATGAACTGCACCCTCGTGATGGGTCTTGCCAGAATCGTATAGATCGTACGTCTTTCCATTTCCTTGGTAACCAGTCCGATGCCAACGAAAATTGCGATGATGACGGCGACCAGGTTGATGGCAGCCAATCCTAGGTCGTTGACAATGCGAGACTGCTCTCCGATTGTGAGAGTCCCCAGGAGGACCGATGTCCCGATAAGCAGGATGGCAAACAGCACAAGATTGTAGAGGATCTTATCCCGGATCGTCTCTCTATACGTATTGCCTGCAACAACCAGAATGGCTCGCACATCACACCTTTCGATTGGTCCGCTCAAGAAAGATGTCTTCAAGTGAATTCTTGTGAGGAATTACCGACACAAGCCTACCTCCGGCCTGTCTGAGTATGGCGAGGACTTGCTCCAAATGACCCTGACCTGAAAGTATCACCAGGCACCGCTCTCCTCTCTGTACTATGCGAGTTGCAAGACTTTGAACATCAGGAAGCTCAGCACCCACCACTCCATCGCACACGACTTCGACAGACTGAATAGCATGCTCCTTGACCAGTTCTTCAATCCGCCCCAGAGCTAGCACCTTCCCCCTCGCCAGAATACCTACCCTGTCACAGAGCATTTCGACATCGGAAATAATGTGCGTACTAAAGAAGACGGTTTTGCCATGATCTCGAAGGCTAAGAATAATGTCCCGCACCTCTTTCCGACCGATGGGATCGAGTCCGGACATGGGCTCATCAAGAATGACCAGTTCAGGATCATGAATGAGAGCCTGTGCCAGGCCAATACGCTGCAGCATGCCTTTGGAAAATTTCCGAAGCTGCCGATGGCGAGATTCCGTCAGGCCAACGCGTTCAAGTAGCTCAGCCGTACGCCTTTGTATAACCTCTCGCGCCAGGCCAGCAAGCTTTCCGTAGAAACAGAGGAATTCCTCCGCCGTGAGATAGTCGTAAAAATAAGGAGACTCCGGCAGATATCCGACTTGAGAGCGCGAGGCGACATTGCCTGCAAGAGAACCCAGGAGTTCAACCCGACCACTCGTTGCCCGGAGCAACCCTAGCAGAATCTTCATCGTGGTTGTCTTACCTGCGCCGTTGTGTCCCAAAAACCCGAATATTTCCCCCCGTGAAATTGACAGCGAAACATCGGCGAGGACCGTAACGGGACGTTCCCATGGCCACATCGGCTGATAGGTCTTTGTGAGCCTTTCAATAAGGATGGCATCCATCAGTTAAGTCATCCCACTTCATGCTTGCGCTGACGCTGTAGATTCTTCTACCCGGAAGCCTTATTGGGTAGTACCTTTGTGGCCTTCTTTCATAATCATAACTAGAGTTGAACTACATTCAAGTATTTCCGTTCGTATGACCACGACTGTCGTTGGCAGCTTTCTATCCATTAACATGCTGCGCTCTCCCGTCACTGGTATTCTCCACGTCTTCTGACTGGAATTCGCATACGATCTTTCATCTCACTGCTCCGCAATTCCCCCGTTGCAGATTCATAGATATAGTACCCACCAAACGGTTCGCTCGGCAGTGCACCTAGTACACCAGCATGAATCAAATCCTGGAGTTGTTTTGGTCGCTGCGAGTAGAGGTCTTGATACCGCCTGATTGCTTCCTCTAGAATTTGGATGTCCCGTTCGACGATGGATTCTTTCAGGCGAACCTCCAGCATTGCTCTGACATTGTCATCCGTAGTCTCTTCATAGGCCTTGGCGAGCAACTCAACCGCTTGTTGGGGAGCCTTGGCCGACACAAAAAGTTTCGCAGACAGACGCATAAGCCTCTCCGGAGCCCCGGGCAAACGAGCTGCTTTGGCCATTGCTTCTGCAGCCTTCGCATCATCCTTCAATTCAAAAAAGTAATTGATTCCTAGCAAAAATGGGAGCATCCACTGTTGAGGATTGTGCCGCATGCCCTTTTCCAAGAGGCGATTACTCTCTTCAGGCATTACAACGAGCATGCAGAGCGCCTGACTTCCAGCCTCATAGGCCCGCACAAACTTTGGGTCAATAGTTGTGATCCGATCCAGGATCTGGTACAGCCGATGTCCCGATTCCTCAGTTAATGTTCGGTCTCCCATCATCTGAATCGCTTGAAGCCACAACACATCAGCCATCAACTCGCGATATCCTAGCGAGGCTATCCGCAGAAACTCTCCGCTTGGGAGCAAGATCACCTGCTGAAGTTTCGGTTGTGCATTGTTCCAATGATTCAATTTAATGTGTAGCAGACCCACACAGGCCGCCAATACAGCACTGACTACCCAGAGAAGTAGCTGTCGTTGAAGCATCCCGATCACTTGGAGAACCTCGACGCCAATGCTTTACTCATGGACTCAAGATCAACATCCAAAAACTGGCGCTCCAAATCGCTCAAAATTCTCCTTTCATACTTTCGTTTGATACTGGCAATCGTTTCCAACTCCAATTGTGCGGCAGGAAGATCTCCGGACTTAAGAGAGAGTTCAGCAAGAGCTGCGCGAGCTGGAAGGAAGTTGGGTTCAGTGCTTACCGCTCGCAGTAGCCAAGATTTTGCCTCTTCCCTCTGTCCCTCACTCAACCGTATGTTGGCCAATGCCAAATAGCTCATTGGGGTGTACGGATCTGTCCGGATAGCTTGTTGGTACGCACGGGCCGCCTCGCTCCGTAAATTATCGCGTTGAGGCCCCTCTTGATTCAGCTCTGCTAATGCCGAATAAATCGTTCCCAACCGATAAGGGAATCGCCCATCCATTGGGTTGAGTTTGATCGCGAGATCTTCCTCCTCGACCGCTAGAATGAGCCACTTTGGATCGCCAGACTCCTTGAAGTGCTGGACCGATATCCGTGCGACATCATCATGATATCCCGTCACCCCGGGATCGATCCGAGAAGCCAACTGGAACCACTTGAGCGCTAGGCCTGGCCGACCAGCCATAGCTTCATCCTGTCCTCGGGCATGAGCGTACCATCCCGCCGCCGGTTGGGTGGCGAGAACGGCAAGTATCCCACCAAACGCCAATGTGAGAGCCACGCGGATCGGGTGGTAAGGAAATGGCACGCTCAACAATGCCTCGCCGGGCTTCTTTGCGATTTGGAGCGCAAGAACAGAACCTCCACACACGATGAGCAGAATAACCAATGCTGGTTCATGAAATATGGAATCCACAGTACCGTGAGCTAGAATAGCTACGACACCGCCGCTGAGCCCAGTCACAAGACCGCGCTCCCAGGACTCTAGATTGGCTCCCAATGTGGCCTTCACTTCCCTTGCCCAGTACAGGGCACCAATCACAAAGAGCGCGAGTCCGCCCACACCTAATTCGACAGCCATCTGGAGATATTCATTATGTGCGGACTCTGCCCTCTTCCCATAGCGAACAATGTTCGACTCTATGGGGAATCGAAACTGAAACGAGGTGTATTTATACATGCCAAGTCCAGCGCCCAGCGGCCGATCAACCACACGGTCGAACGAGCTCTTCCAAATATCCATCCGACTGTAAGCATACGGATCCTGCACAGACACATCTTGCACCCGCTGCTGGAGCGGATTTGGGATCACGGCCCCCGCAAGCAGACTTAGAATAACGACAATCAATGCACGCCCACCAAATCGCGCACAGCCTATGAATATCATCGCAACGACAAGTGCCAGGAGAGCGCCTCGCGATTGGGCCATCACAAAGGCTGCACACATGATCCCCACCGCGCTCCAGAGGAAAGCCCACTGCCACCGATTCAATT
Source organism: Nitrospira sp. (assembly GCA_029865485.1). Taxonomy (GTDB): domain Bacteria; phylum Nitrospirota; class Nitrospiria; order Nitrospirales; family Nitrospiraceae; genus Nitrospira_D. The sequence continues at coordinate 36,217 of JAOUGT010000001.1, read as the reverse complement.
CACCGTTTTGGACGCCACTCAATAGACCAAGCAACACGGATAGGGTCACGACCTCGTAAGTCGCAAAGAAGTTTGGATTGAAGAACGTACCTTTGGATCTGAATTCGGCGAGCCAAAGGTACTGAGCAATGCCTAGTCCGGCTTCCACAACCCCCATACTCACTATCACCATGGATATCTGCCATATCTGTTGGCTGGACCGCACCCCTTGGAGCACCACACCGAATAAGGCGACATACATCACAATACTCATAAGCCACTGAACACTTGGATTTTTGTAGGGCGCCAACCAAATAGAGAACCCTACCAATCCCAAGAAGACCAACAGTATGGGGTTCAAGCAGTTCCGAGCAAGTATGATCGTGTTGAGTCTCATTTGAGAAATCGTCCAGGCGACGACTGCAACGACTAGGGTTAGCCGCATGATTAATACTGGAAAGTGAGTGGTCCCGCCTTCCATCAAAGGCGAGAAGATAATGAGGCCTCCGAGCAGGAGAGTTGCTCGTGAGACTGATGGGGCAAGAAATGGGCTCACAGCTGATGTCACTGCGCGGCTGCTATATGTCTTGCGAGAGGTGAGGTTGGATTTCGCGCACTGTTCGTCCAGATAATGTTCGATCATTGCTGCCATCACCTACATATGCTCTGTCTATGTAGTTGAAGCGAAGGCGCGAGTGAAGTTGCCATGGTTCTTGTGAGCATCGGCGGTTGAACCAGTTAGCAACTGTAGAATTCATCCCCGGCCTTGTCAAAACAATCCGTCCTCTTATACAAAACTGAAAGGGAGGGAGGACCTACAATGGTCTTCCCCCCCCCCTCATTGTCTGAAGACGAGACTTTCGTTCCGTCTTAGCACAAGAACCTAGGTTGTCGCCGACACGTCATTCTTGGTATTCGTCAGGGACCTTTGGTCGTTCATGAACCACTCGTCGCAGGCTACGTCGCCATCGACGTTTCCAATCGCTCCAGTAGTAAAGCCGGTTGGGCTGGCCGCTACAGTGGCTCCAGTAGCAGGGGCAACACCCGTGTTGCAAGAACCTGCGACCACAGCTGGCGCTCCAGGAAATACCGTGGGTGTACCTGGACCGGGACCACCGACAGCCGCATCAACTGCATACCAGAAAGAGTATCGAGGATTTCCAGACGGCGTATAACCGATCAGTCCAATCGCTGACGGTGCATAGGTCTGCGGAGCCGTTTCAGCTTGAAAGGCCACCGCTGAAGTGAAAATTGCACCGAGAGCAACCTTCGCCTCTGCTTGCTTTGACTTCGCCTGGTAGGCGATGAAGTTCGGAATGGCGATAGCCGCCAGAATCCCGATGATCGCCACGACGATCATCAACTCAATGAGGGTAAAACCCTCTTGTTTACGGAGCGACGTCAACATTGTACTGCCTCCTTGTTGATGGTTCACTGACGGCTCGATTCATAACCTGCGGCGCCTGTGTTGCCGCCTACCGGTTCTCATAGCAGGTTCAATGCCGCCCAGTGACAAGGCATAGGGTAGCACTGATCCCTGATGTTGCAATAAGTTATGAAAAAGCTGCCATGGGAACCACCCTCAGTGGCCGCTTGTGTGACCGTAATGTGTTCAGAATGGCCAAGAATTGGCACTGGTAGGGTTCAGAAGCAGGCAACAACGGACAAACGGAAACCAGGCAACACCTGCTTGTGGGGCGCAAGAGATAAGGGCTTGCTTGGATAGAAAGGATACGGTTAGGGAATGGCCTGGTGACTCTGTGTCTTCTCTGCAACACGGCGCTTGGCCTGCTGGATTCGCTCTTCATAGGCCGGATTGGTCATGCCGTGCTCACGAAATCGTTGGAGTAATTTGTCGTTGGAAGGGTCGAGCTCAAGGGAATGAAGCCACGCGTCACGCGCGTCCGTAGACTTCTGTTGCTTCATGTAAATGTCCCCTAAATGCTCATAGATCACAGGGTCGTCGCCCACAAGGCTGACGGCTTTCTTGATTTCAATGAGAGCCTCGGTGAGCATACCGGATTTATAGAAGGCCCATCCCAGGCTATCCACATAGTACCCATTTTCCGGTTTCAAGGCGACCGCCCGTTTGGTCAAGGACAACGCCTGTTCGATCTTGATCCCGCGGTCTGCATAACTATAGCCAAGATAATTCAGTGCATCGGCATGGTGAGGATCCAGCGAGAGCGCTGTCTCCATCGCCTGTTCCACGTCCTGGAATCGATTCAACTTGTCGTATGCCGTGCCAAGGTTGAAATGAAGATCGGCGTTCTTAGGATGATGCCGGATCCCTTCTTCAAATGCGTGCGTGGCCTTTTCAAACTGCTCACTCTGCAAATGGGCCAGTCCCAATACAATGTAGGGTTCTGGTTGCTTCGGCACCAGATGCACGGCTTCATCGAGATGTGTCACCGCTTCAGGGAACTGTTTGAGCCGATAGAGGAGCACGCCCAGGTGAATGTGGCTATCGGAGAACCTAGGATCCAAGTGAAGGTTGTACCGGTAGGTTTCTATGGCCTTGGGAAAGTCCTTTGTCTCTTCGTATAAGTATCCAAGGTAATCACGCACCTTGAGCTCCGCCGGCTTGGCGTTCAAAATCTCGGTCAAGAGGTTGATTGCTTTGGAGAACTCTTTTTTTTCTCCGTAGATCAGCGCCATTCGCAATTGGGCATCGAGATCGCCGGGATTGTCTTGCAGCATCGTTTCAAGTTCTGCGAGGCCTCCGGCATAGTCTTTGGTTGCAATGTATAGCTGGACCAAATGTTGGCGAATGTCCCGATTGCGTGGATTGACCTGCTCAAGATATCTTTTCAAAACGGAAATGGCCTTGTCTTTCTCCTGGCGTGACTCGAACACCGATGCTTGTGCCAGATAGGCCGGTTCAAACGAGGGATTGACGGTGATGGCGCGGTCAAAGTTTGCTACGGCTTGATCGGTGTTTCCTGCCTCTAGAGAGACTCGCCCGAGGTAATAGTGACCAATCGGTGAGTCTTGGCTGTACTGCAGCCCCTTTTTCACGGCCTGCTCCGCCTCGGCGACACGTTTCTGGTTTAGCAGGATCAACCCCTTGGGGAAATAGGACTCTCCCCTCTCTGGGGCACTCTCGATCGCCTTGTCCAACAGTTCAAGGGCTCGGTCCGACTTCCCGGCACTGGCGAGGATACCGGCCATCTGTGTGAGCATCTGTGGCTCTTGTCCTGTCCCCTGTCCCACTTCCTCGGCATACTGAATGGCCTGTGGAAAATCACCCAAGGCAAAGTAGAGAGCTGCCAAACGCGCTTGGACTTCTCGTGACTTCGGATCGATTTTTAAGGCTGCCTGATATTCCTTGATGGCGGTATCGATATCTTGGGAGAGCTCCGCCTGATGACCCATCATGAAATGATATGTGGCATCAGACTCTGGCGCAGCAGGTGAAGGCTGCTGTGTTGCAATCGGCGGTTGAGCGGTCTTCTGTGGGTGAGGGGCTGCTGCACAGGCCACAAGGACACAGGGAAGGAGCCAACTCACTCCTTGTGGAATGAAACTGCTTCTCGTTGACGATTTACTTCCACACGTCATGGTGAGGTTCTGCTTGCTGCGTTCACTGGGTTGGCTTGGCATGGACACAGGGAGATTATACCGAGTGCCGGAGGGATGCGCAAACGGCTCGATGTCCCGTGGATCTCGAAGAAGTCCTCCCGCGTCCTGTTTGCATTGCGCAGCAGTTCAATGTGCGGTAACGAATACGCATCGACTTGGCTGCTAGGACTCACGAAGATCGAGGCTTTCGAACTTGGCGTAGCGATCCTGGAAAAACAGCTCTTTCTTCCCAATAGGCCCGTTTCGATGTTTGCTGACAATGATATCAGCAATCCCCTTTCGTTCTGAGTTTTGATCGTACACATCTTCGCGGTAGATGAACATGACGACATCGGCATCCTGCTCGATTGCTCCACTTTCCCGGAGGTCGGCCAGCATGGGAATCGGTGGTTTGCGTGCCTCTACGGCACGGCTCAACTGAGACAGTGCGACCACCGGGACATTGAGCTCTTTGGCCAGGGCTTTCAAGGAGCGAGAGATATCGGAGATTTCCTGTTGGCGAGATTCGGAATCACTTCGGCCTTGCATCAGTTGTAGATAGTCGACGATGAGGAGATCCAGCCCCTTCTCCGCCTTGAGACGACGTGCCTTCCCGCGCATCTGCTGCACGGTGATTCCTCCGGTATCGTCGATATAGATCGGGGCCTGTTCTAACCGACCAGCGGCCTCTGCCAGTCTCCACCAGTCTTCTTTCTGTAGTTTCCCTGTCCTGAGCGCGTGGGAGTCGACACGGGCTTCAGAGCTGAGCATGCGCAGGACGATTTGGGGTTTGGACATTTCGAGACTGAAGATACCAACGACCGTGTTTGCGTGAATGGCGGCATGTGTGGCAAACCCCAAGGCCAGGCTTGTTTTCCCCATGCTTGGCCGCCCTGCGACGACAATCAAGTCCGAAGCCTGCAGTCCAGCGGTAATATCATCGAGATCATAGTAGCCGGTCGGCACGCCGGTGACATGCTCTTTTCGTTTCGACAGTTTGTCGATGACATCGAGGCTTTCCTTAATGACCTGACTGATCGGGCTGAACGACCGCTCCAGTTTCCCTTGGGCAATACTGAACACCGACCGTTCCGCGAAATCGAGTAGATCGTCGATGGAGGCAGTGCCTTCATATCCTCTGGTGAGCACCTCTGTCGACGTGCTGATGAGCTGACGGGCGACGGCCTTGTCTCGAACGATCTTGCAGTGGTAGCGAATATTGGCAGAACTTGGGACCATCTGAACCAATTCCGCGAGATAGGCTGCCCCTCCAACCGCCTCGATCTCCTTACGGGCCTTGAGCCGCTCAGTCAACGTGATATGGTCAATCACTTCGCCGGTATCAGCGAGCTCCAGCATCGCTTGAAACACTTTCTTGTGGGCCGTGCGGTAGAAATCGTCCTCGACCAGCAGTTCCATGGCCTTCGGCATGGCGGCGTTATCAAGCAGGATTGCACCAAGCACTGACTGCTCAGCCTCCAAGTTTTGTGGCGGAAGCTTTGGTTGAGAGAGATCAACAGAACTGCTCGCCGTCATGATGCCCTTTCAGGACCACGACGCAGCGTATGAACCAGATCTTGTTTCGGCACGGTTCGACTCTGAAACGGGGGTGTTCTCCTCGTATTGCCGACTCGTTGTGGCTCAGTCCGTTCCAACAGCAAAACACGGTCCGCGTGGGATGTATCCGTGCCGAGCACAATGATCGTGGAGCCGTCTGATTCACGACCGATATCAGCAGCGAGACGGGGCAAATCCTGAGCAGCGGCTGCGATGGATCGTTGAAGGACTCTCAATCCGGACTGGCGAAGTTCTTGGGCGAGAGAGACCAGTTCATGGGACATGTGACCGGGGCCTATAACAAGAATTTTGGACTCAAGAGGTTTCATGGCTCCTGAAAGATTGAGGCTCCGGAAGAGGCTATCGACATTGAGACCAAATCCTGTGGATGGCAGATCACGACCAAACCGTCCGATAAGGTGATTGTATCGCCCTCCCCCACCTAATTCCACCTCGATCCCATCCGAAAATACGTCGAAGACCACTCCATCATAGTAATCGAACCCTCGAAACTCGCCCAAATCGAGCAAGAGAAGGTCTTTGAACCCTGAGGCACACAGCACGTGATAGACATGTTCCAATCGGTCTAACGCCTGTAGGAGCGGTGCCTCACCTTTTGCGAGGGTGCGTCCTTTAACGAAGACTTCAGCGGTTCCGCAGAGCTCGAGCGCACTCAGAATCCGATGCGCTGAGCGCTTGCTCACGCGTTCTTGCAACAGAATTTCTTCGAGCCGCGGCAAATCCTTTCTGGCGGCTGCCTCCTCTGCCCGTTTCCTTCCCTCAGGAGTAAGTCCGGCACAGACCAGGAGACCTTTAAAAAATCCGACATGGCCCAGGGACACCTTGATTGACTGAAGCCCAATCTGGCGAAGTGACTCAATCATCAAGGTGATCATTTCGCAATCGGCGGCTGGATCGTCTACCCCGATCAGTTCGGCGCCGACCTGAAAGAGCTCGCGGTCTCGGCCGACGTGTTCTGGTTCATAGCGAAATACCGTGGCGCGATATGATAACCGCAAGGGGAGGCGAGCGCCGACCATACCCATGGCGACCGTTCTCGCGATTTGCGCGGTGACGTCCGGCCTGAGGAGCAAGATGCGGCCGGTCGTCCTATCGATAATCTTATAGGAATTCTCCGCTAGTCTGGGTTCTAGACCTGGTGCCAGTACGTCGAGATATTCAAATGTGGGGAGAATGATCTCGTCATAGCCGGCCCTGTAGAATCCCTGGAGCAGTTCGGACTCCAGATGGCGAACATAACGGGTCGCTTCCGGCAGAATTGTAGCCATTCCAACCGGAACGAGTGAACGTTCGCGTACGAGAGGTACCTTCTCCGAAGAAACTTGTCGCGTCGGAGGGGCAGTAGCCATAAAAGCCTAGCGAATAGGATAACTAGGACAGGTTTGCGACTTTGACCGAGAGAATATTTGAGCTCGCTCGAATCTCATCCAGTGCCGCAGCCGGAAACTCCGTATCGGATCCGATGATCAGGAGCGCATCGCCTCCGCGCTTTTCCAACGCACACTGCATGCGAAGAATATTGATCGCCCGATCGCCAAGGACTTTCCCTACCATTCCGATGACCCCTGGGCGATCAACATTGTGAATGAGCAACATATGCCCTTCTGGGACCATCTCGACTTTGAATTGGTCGACCTCGGTAATTCTGGCGTCTTTCTTGTGGTACAACGTCCCTGCAACTTGATGTGAGGTTTTCCCGGCCTCGACACGAACCCGAATGAGACTTGTGAAATCTCCAGCATCCGTACTCTTAATCTCTTTCACCTCGATGCCGCGCTCTTTCGCCACGATCGGAGCGTTCACGTAATTGACGGGATGCTCCATGATCGGGTTGAGCAAACCTTTCAACACGGCAATGGTCAATGATGCCACGGAGAGTGCCGCGACTTCTCCGCTGTACTCGACCGTCACACGCTCGACGCCGCTGTGCACCAACTGTGTCTGAAGGGAGCCAAGCTTTTCAGCCAGGACAAGAAATGGTTGCAGTCGAGGGAGAAGCTCCGGGGCAACCGAAGGGATATTGACGGCTCCTTTGGCCACTCCCCTGGTAAAGTAGTCGACAACCTGCTCGGCGATCCCGATGGCCACATTTTCCTGGGCCTCGGTCGTTTGCGCGCCGATATGCGGGGTGCAGATAAAATTATCCAGTGCCAGGAGCGGATGGTCTGGCTTCACAGGCTCCTCTTCGAATACATCGAAAGCGGCGGCGGCCACCCGCTTACTTTTCAATGCTTCGCACAAATCCTGTTCATTGATGATTCCACCACGCGCGCAGTTGGCGATGAGGACTCCGGGCTTCATCTTCGCGATGGCTTGCGCGTTAATGATGCCTCGTGTTTCAGGTGTGAGCGGCGTGTGAACAGAAATGACGTCGGCTCGACGGAAGACTTCATCGAGCTCCAACATCGTAATTCCCATTCGCTCGGCTCGTTCAGGCGCCAAGTATGGGTCAAAGGCTACCACGCTCATACCGATCCCCTGCGCCATTTTACTCAAATGACTGCCGATCTGTCCGGCTCCGACGATGCCGAGCACTTTATTGTAGAGCTCGACGCCCATGAACTTTTCCTTTTCCCATTTTCCGGACTTGACGGACGCGGTCGCTTGGGGAATGCGTCGACTCATGGCGCAGATCATGGACATCGTATGCTCGGCAGTCGTGACGGTATTTCCTCCTGGGGTATTCATCACGACAATGCCGCGACGGGTCGCCGCAGGCGTGTCGACATTGTCGAGACCGGATCCAGCCCGTCCAACCACCTTGAGTTTTTCAGATGCAGCAAGCAGCTCTTCGGTGACTTTCGTGCCGGAGCGTACGATCAAACCGTCGGCATCTTTGATTTCCTTGAACAGCTCGTCCTTCGGCATCTTGGACTTCACCACCACGGTGAATCCTGCCTTTTCCAGAGCTTCCACACCTTGCTTCGACAAACTATCGCTGATCAGAATTTTCATTCCTGCTACGGCCATGTCACTCCTCACCGTGGTTACTTTGCCATCAAGATTTCTTGCGCCTTCCCGACCCCGCTGCCTAATTTGACGGGATGGCCGAGGCCTTTTAGAACCATTTCTGTCGCAGCTAATGCGGCGATGACATCGAACGAATCCGCGTATCCCATGTGAGAGAGGCGGAAAATCTTCCCCTTGAGATGATCTTGCCCGCCAGCAGCGGTCATGCCGTATTGGACACGGAGGTTCTTATAGATGGCTTGTCCATCGACTCCCTCCGGGGCGCAGACTGCGGTCAAGGCATCGCTGGGGGATTCTTTGGGAAACAGTGCCAAACCGGCGGCTTTGATCCCTTCACGCATGGCGTGGGCCAACCGTCCTTGTCGGGCAAACATGTTGTCCAGCCCCTCGGTCTTCATGATTCGAAACACTTCTTGGAGTCCGACGATCAGAGAAACGGTCGGCGTGAAGGCGGTCTGATTCTTGACTTGATTCTCACGTTCTTTTTTGAAATTGAAATAAAAGGCCGTATTCTTGGCCTTGTCGGCCAAGGCCCACGCTTTCTCACTCACGCTGACGAAAGCCATACCCGGAGGAAGCATCAGGGCCTTTTGTGAACCGGTGATCACGACATCCAAGCCCCAGGCGTCGGTCTTGATATCGAACACGCCAAGTGCGGTAATCGCATCGACCACCAAAATGGTGTTTTCGTAGCCCTTGACAATTTCACCCAGCGCTTTGACATCGTGAGAGACTCCCGTTGAGGTCTCACTGGCCTGTATGTACACAGCCTTGATCGAGGGATCTTTTTTCAGCGCATCGGCAACCTGTTGAGGATTGACCGCATGGCCCCATTCAACTTTGAGCTCAATAGGCTGTACCCCAAAGGTTTTACAGAGTTTGCCCCAGCGCTCGCCAAACTTGCCGGCATTGACACAGAGGGCCTTGTCTCCAGGCGATAAGAAGTTGGAGACGGATCCTTCCATCCCCCCGGTGCCGGATGCTGCCAGCATCAGAACATCGTTCCTGGTCTGAAACAGCCACTTCAGCCCCTCACGCACCTCGGCAAAGATCGGGTCGAATTCGGGGGCGCGGTGATGGATCATCGGACGAGCCATCGCCAGCAACACCTCTGGGGGGACGGGCGTCGGGCCAGGGGCCAAGAGATAGCGCTTCAGCATTGATCAATACCTCCTCACAAAATAACAATGTAAATTCGGTAGGATAGATGTCTGGAAAGCGCGTACGCTACCATTTGACCTGGGAGCCTGTCAAGGAATTGAACAGCCGATTTGCCTGTCATAACCAGGTTTTCTCACGGTGTTAGCCGACCGCCCGTTTGGTGGGATTCAGTCACCCAAACGGAGTTAATAGCTCTTGGGGTCTCATTCGGACCAGAATGAGGAACGCATCGGGTGTCTGGTCAGCTTCTTGACAAGTGTGCGAGGGACCGATAGGCTCTCACTCATGTTGTCTCCGGAGGTGACGTGCGTGAAGCGATTACGTTGGACTCCTGAAATTTTGACCACATGTGCGATTGGGTGTATTTTACTCGTACTTCCCTGTCGGGGTTTTGCGCAAGACACACCTTTTGTGAACCCGTCTTCCCCGTCACCCGCCCCTCCCGGTCAGGATGCTTCTCTTGAAGGGATCGATGGGGCTCAGGAAACTGGCGATGATCTGGATCCGAATCTGATTCCCTTAGAACCTGAGTTGACTGCGTCGCCTCCAGAGCTTTCCTCTAGCGACAATTCGTCCTCTAGCGACAACGCTGGTGAGACACCTGCGGCCACGGCAAGTGCAGGATCATCAGAGACTGAGGAGACGCTCTATAACATCCCAGTGGTTATTGACCAGTCGGTGCAGAGCCACATCCGTTTTTTTAACACCTTAATTCGGGATCGATTCGACCAGTGGCTTGTGCGGTTCAACCGGTACCGCCCGCTGGTGGAAGACATCTTTGCAGAATTCAACCTTCCAAGCGATCTCGTGCATTTGTCCTTGGTTGAGAGTGGGTTCAACCCGTACGCCTACTCAAGGGCCAAAGCGACGGGGCCATGGCAGTTTATGAAAGGCACAGGAAAACTGTACGGGTTACGTATCGATCATTATGTCGATGAACGGCGAGATCCGATTAAATCGACAGTGGCAGCAGCTCGGTATCTCAGGGACTTATATGACATTTTCGGAACCTGGCCTTTAGCAATGGCAGCCTACAATGCCGGAGAAGGAAAGGTGTCACGCGCGCTTCACAAGGCCCAAGCTGAATCGTTTTCCGAGATCTCACGGACCAAGTTGATCCGGCTGGAAACAAAGCAGTATGTGCCGCGAATTATGGCTGCGACGATCATTGCCAGGAACCCCGATCAATACGGGTTTGCTCAAAATCCGGTTCCTCCTCATGAGTTTGAGGAAGTCGTCGTGACCCGCCCGTTACATTTCCGGGCCATTTCAAACGTGACCGGCATTTCGTACAATGATCTTCGGCTCCTCAATCCAGAACTTCGGCGGGATGCAACGCCTCCGGACGAGACCGGGTATCATCTGAAGGTTCCGGTGGGTACGGGTTCAAAAGTGCTGGATTTACTTGAACGAGTTCCTGCGCACAAGTTTCCCCCTCTCGCAATGATGACGGATCGAGAGGTCTCACGTCCTAAGGTCAGTGCCTCACGCTGGTACCGAGTTCGGATGGGCGACACACTTCAAAAGATTTCAAGAAAGTTCGGAATTCCCATCAAGACAATTAAGGCTCGCAATAATATTTCAGGCCCAGTCATTCGAGCTGGTGAGTTGCTCAATCTTACCCGTTAGCAGTGGGCATCCTCCCATGAGGATGCCCACTGCGTTGTGTTGACAGACTAACGCCTACGGTTTGGAAGGCTTGGAGGGGGCTGATGCAGCCGCCGGAGCAGGCTCTGGGTTTTTCTTGGCCTCGATGACCTTTACACGAACTGCGGCCTCACTCGTGAGTGGCGAATTGGGGTATCCCTTCAGGAGCTCTTGATAATGCTTCACGGCCTCGTCGGGTTTCGATCTGTTTTCTTCAAGTCGAGCGAGTTCAAACAGCGCATAGTCTCGGTTCAAAGCCCCAGGCATATTGAGTATCGACGAGTAGGCGTTGGCTGCCTGGTCGGGATCTCCTTTCACAAGATACGCATACCCCAACTTTTGGTACACCAGCCCAAGGAGCGACGTGTTGGATCCATACGCGGATGTAAATCGTTTGTACGCATCAATCGCCGAGTCCACGTCGTTGGATTGAAGGAATGCATTTCCAATGCTGAATTGCACAAGTGGGGCTGTCGGCGTACGCGGGTACTCATCGAGCACCTGTTTATATAGTGCAATCGCCTCTTTCAGGTTCGTGGCTGTTTTTTGCGGGTCGTTAGATGGCCGCGTAAACAGGCGGAGTGTTGCTTCCCGCTCAAGCTCTTGGGCCTTACTGGCGTTTTGTTCCTCGTACCAGAACAATCCCCACAGACCCATTCCCATCAGGAGGATCAGCACAAATCCGATACCCAAGGACCATCGATAGCTTCTGAGCCCGATCAGCCAGTGCTCCAGGCCGCTTACGAGCTGTTCTTCACCAACGGGTAAGGTGCGAGGCGGAACTTTTATTCGGTACGTCATCTGGCCGCATTCACTCCTTTGCGAATCAAGACTGGCTTTCTGTCCTAAGAACCGTTGTTTTATACTGAACGATAGCGCACCTTGTCAATGCAATCGAAGCATGGAGGGAGGGGCAAGCCGCTCCGAGAACCGACGCGTTGGAGAATCACTGTGTTGAGTGATCACTTTCAAGCCATCCTCCAACAACTTACCGATCAATCATTACGACGCTCGCTGTCACCATTGGAGTCCGCCACAGGACCAATCGTAACCTATGCGGGACGTCCGGTGATCCTGCTGTCGTCCAACGACTATCTTGGCCTTGCCACGCATCCTGACGTGGTGCAAGCCGCCGTCAAGGCAACAGAACGGTATGGGGCAGGATCCGGGGCATCGCGGCTGGTCAGTGGTACGCTTCCTCCTCATGCCAACCTGGAAGCAGCGCTCGCAAGGTTCAAACGAGCAGATGCGTCGTTGGTATTCGGGGCTGGATACCTCGCCAACATCGGCGTGATCCCCAATCTGATCGGCCGGGGTGACCTTATTCTTGCCGACCGCTTGTGTCATGCCAGTCTGATTGATGGCTGTCGATTGAGTCAGGCCGATTTCCGGCTGTTTCGGCACGGTGATTGTGCACATCTCGAAACGCTTCTGCGACGGCGGACCAGCACTCGTCGTACCCTGATCATCACGGAAGGCCTCTTCAGCATGGACGGCGATTTGGCGCCGCTGGCAGATTTGGTTGAGCTGGCTGAACGGTACGATGCGATGTTGTATGTGGATGATGCCCATGGAACCGGTATCATGGGGGCCACCGGTCGTGGCACGATTGAGCAGTTCGGCCTGGAGGGTCGAATCCCCTTTCATATGGGAACACTCAGTAAGGCATTAGGTAGCTATGGGGCATATGTCGTTGGATCCAATGACTTTGTGCAGTACTTACTCAATGTGGCTCGGTCTTTTATTTTTACCACGGCGATTCCCCCTGCCATCACAGCGGCGGCCTCGGCCGCCATCACTGTCGTTGAGCGGGAGCCGGAGCGGCGAGATCGACTGTGGGCGAATCGCCAACACCTGTTCAATGGGCTGCAGAACCAAGGGTTTCGTCTGACACCCACCGTCAGCCCCATTCTCCCGGTTTTGATCGGCGACGCAGCCAAGGCCTCCGCGTTCGCTGATCGCCTGCTCGCCCACGGGGTCTATGCCACTGCGATTCGGCCGCCGACTGTGCCTGATGGGACGAGTCGGGTCCGGTTCACAGTGACTGCCACGCACACCACGGACCAGCTTGACGAGGCCTTGCAGGCCGTGACGCTCGCTGGTCGTGAAACTGGCCTGCTCTAAACTTGCGCCAGCTTGATCGGCGCGTTCCGGCTATTTTCTTGCTTTCGGTGAGTGCTGTGGCATGATGCCAGGGTATTTCCATCCTCGCTCTAACCCATTTACCAGGGGTCACATGGAATGGATATTTCCAAACTGCTGACGTTCTCGGTCAAAGAAGGTGCATCCGATTGTCATATCAGTGCGGGCGAGCCCCCGATGATCCGTATTCACGGGGATCTCAAAAAACTCGACCACCCACCCCTGAGCCCTGATGAAACACACGCACTGATCTACGACATGATGAACGATGCGCAGCGGAAGTCCTTCGAGGAAAAACGCGAATGTGATTTTTCCTTTGAGCTTGGGGACATCGCGCGGTTCCGTGTCAACGTCTTTGTCCAGCAGCGAGGGCTCGGCGCAGTCTTCCGAAACATTCCAACGACGATTCTTCCGCTGGAGAAGCTCGGCATGCCGCCGATTCTGAGGCAGCTGTGTGACAAGGAAAAAGGCTTAATTTTGGTGACCGGACCGACGGGATCCGGAAAGTCGACGACGCTGGCCGCGATGGTGGACTATCTGAACAATACGTTTGAAGGTCATATCATTACGATTGAAGACCCGATCGAGTTTGTTCACAAATCCAAGAAGTGTTTGGTCAATCAACGCGAACTGGGTGTGCACACCCTCTCGTTCGCCAATGCCTTGAAATCGGCACTGCGTGAAGATCCAGACATCGTGCTCGTGGGAGAAATGCGGGATTTGGAGACCATTCAACTGGCGTTGACTGCGGCGGAAACCGGACACTTGGTCTTTGGCACCCTCCACACGTCAAGCGCACCCAAGACGATCGACCGCATCATTGACGCATTCCCACCGGCGCAGCAGGCGCAGATCAGGACGCAGCTCTCCGAAGCTTTGGAGGCGGTGCTCACCCAAACTCTCTTGAAGAAGAAGGCCGGAGGGCGGGTCGCAGCGTTAGAAGTCATGGTTGCAACGACGGCCGTACGGAATCTGATTCGTGAGGCCAAGTTGCATCAAATTCCAGGTATTATGCAGGCCAGTCAAAAAGACGGGATGCAAACGATGGACATGGCCTTGGTTGATCTTGCGACACGTGGCGTTGTGCATAAGGCGGAAGCGCAGTCGCGCAGCATGAATCCGAATCTGTTTGGGGCGTCGGTGGCTGGAGCGGCATAAGGTCACAGCGGAGTATGAGTATGGATGTTCGAAGCCTCTTAAAAGTCATGGTGGAACGCGAAGCGTCAGACTTGTATTTAACGATCGACGCCCCGCCAATTTATCGGGTGCATGGAGCCACTGAGCGGACGGAGACACCGCCCTTTACGAACGAGCAGCTTGAAGCGCTGGCGTTGGCACTCATGCGAGGGCAACAGCGGAGTGAATTCGAAGAAAAGATGGAGATGAATCTGGCGCTCTACTACAAGGAACTTGGCCGTTTCCGCGTCAACATCTTCAGACAGAGGGGCAATGTCGGACTGGTATTTCGTCACATCAAGGCGGAAATCCAGACAGTTGAACAGCTCGAACTTCCTCCAATCATTAAAGAGATTGCGATGACCAAGCGTGGCTTGGTACTGGTCGTCGGTGCGACCGGCTCCGGAAAGTCGACGACGCTGGCGGCGATGATCGACCACCGCAATACCATTTATCCTGGCCATATCATCACCGTCGAGGACCCGATTGAGTTCGTCCACCAGCATAAGAAATCACTCATCACCCAGCGTGAAGTTGGGTTTGACACCTTGACGTTTCAGAACGCGCTGAAAAATACCCTCCGTCAAGCTCCAGATGTGATTCTGATCGGCGAGGTGCGGGATACCGAGACGATGGAAGCCGCGATCACCTTTGCCGAGACCGGGCACCTCTGTATTGCCACCCTGCACTCCAATAACGCGAACCAGGCGATCGAACGGATCATGAACTTTTTCCCGGTCGAACGTCATGCCCAGATCTATCTGCAGCTCTCCTTGAACTTGCGGGCGGTGATCTCGCAGCGGCTGATTCCGTCGCTGGATGGGAAACGCGTGCCGGCCTTAGAAATCATGATGGATACTCCACGCATTAAGGACTTGGTCAAGAAGGCTGAGATCGATACCTTGAAGGAAGCCATGGAACAAGGAACTGATGAAGGGTGTCAGACCTTCGATCATGTCTTGTTCCAGCTTTATAAAGCGAACAAGATTTCGCTGGAGCAGGCCCTGATCAATGCCGATAGTGCGAATAACCTGCGCCTGAAGATCAAGCTTGAAGGGCTCAAAGGCGATGAGGCCGTCAACGCGCTGCTTGATAAGCAGCCGGGGTCGGGGCCAGGATCAGATGCGTTCAAGATTCAAGGCGGACCCTCCGGAAACGTCACACCCTTCCGAAAACGATAATCCCGTATAGGTCCTCGACTGGCAGTTTAGTTTTCTCCCACCTGCTGTTCAAGATACGCTGCGATCTTTTCAAGGGCTAGCGCGCTGAGTTTAGATCCATACCAGGTCGGCATGGTGTGGTCCGGGTATCCCGGTACCACGAATCGCTGAGGATCCAACACGGACTCCACGATATAGTCATGGACTGTCCTGGCTTCCCCACGGTAGGCCGAGTCCTTGAGCCGTTGGGGGCCAGTTGTTCCGAGTATCAAGGGCGGTCCGACCTGGCCGTCGGCACCGGGAATGCCAGGGATCACATGGCAGACCGCGCAGCCGGCCTGTGTAAACAGGTCACTGAAAGATTCCTCCCCTGTCACCAACGGAACCTTATCCGGTGTAATTGGTACTGCCATGGTTTTGCTCGGCGTCTCTTGTGGAGAGGGGGGCCGAAGTCCCCAGATCACCGAGAGGCAGACCAACCCGATTGCTATCCAGACCACAGCTCGGTTTGGTACTCGTGGTTCTGGTTTTGACGTGATGGGTTTGACGGGGTCGGACGACATGCTGTGGGGTTTGCGGAAGACTCTGTTTCAGCTACATTGGGCGCGCCTATCCTCCGAAGCGTATTAAGAGGATAAGGCAGTGTATCCCAATGGTCAACATCGATGAATGCTGGCCATTGGGATACATGGGATCTGTTTGTTACTTCCCCTGAACCAGTTTGAGGAGTGGCTCCAGTGGACCAGCCTCGATCTTGCCGTTCGGAGTGAGCTTGTCGACCAAGTTTGGAAGAAGGTCGGACAACTGCGCGCTCACATCTTGAGGAGACAACCCGGCCTTACCAGCCAGTTGCTTGAGCAGATCGCTTCCTAGCCCTTGCTCAATGTGTTGCGGCGTCGCCGGGATATTCTGCCCCGTACTGACCCACGAATTCACCATCTCTCCCAATCCGTTCTTCTGAAAGGCCTGAACCAGTCCAGCGAGTCCACCGAGGTTGCTGTTATTCTCCAGTAAACTGGTGACAGCTTGAAGCAGCGGGTTCTGTGCACTCTGCCCGCCCAAGAGCCCACCGACGACTTGTCCCATTTGGTCCATCAATCCCATTAGTACCTCCGTTCAAAATGATGCCCGTGAATGTGATTGCCATGGTTATACCACGTACGTGATGTACCATAGGTGGCATGCGGAGTCCAAGTGGGAAGATGTCGACGGGTGTGATGGATTGAGTGACCATCCAGAGATCTTGTAGGCTTCCGAATTCATGATGTTTTATTATGATGGGAAACGAATAGTTAGAAAACAGCGATGAGGTGATCCAGGTCTTGCCTTCATCGGGGCCCTTGTACTGACACAACTTCTGGTATGATGACTCAACGGAGGTCGGAGATGGAAAAGAACCGAACGAGTCTCATCAACCTCGTGGCACTTGGGTTCACAGGTATCATCGCTTGGACTATTCCGGCATCTGCTGAAATGTACGTTGCTGGAACCGCAGGGGTGAACTTTGCAGATCGCATTAATAGCGTTGCCGGGACAGGCAGCCAGGCCGGAGTTTCTGGGCCACTTACAGACTTTGATCTCCAAAACTCGATCACCTATGGTGCTAAGATCGGATATTTCCCGGGCCACAGTTGGTATGGCATTGAAGGCGAGGTTCTCCACACCAGTCCGCACCTTAAAGAATTGCCGCCGACTGCGACCCTCCCTGCTGATCCCGGTGTTCACCTTCGAGTGACCACTGTTGGGGCCAACTTTATTGCGCGTTATCCTGGCCGTACCGTGCAGCCATATGTCGGCGTTGGGATTGGTGCGGCTATTGCGCATATCGGAGATACAGCTACGGTGAGAAGCGACACAGATGTTGCCGTAGCATGGAGCGTACTCACAGGTCTGCGGGCGTTCATTACGCCAAAAATCGCGATTTTTGGAGAGTATAAATACACTGGTGCAACGTTCACGTTTGATGGAGCGTTTGGTTCCGACGGTGGATTCAGCGGCAATTACCGTGCGCAACATATTCTTGGTGGACTGTCGTATCATTTCTAGAGGAGAACGACCATGTTTCACATGAGCGTGCTGGCTCCCCTGGTTGGTGCAGCCCTGATGCTCTCGGCCTGCGCAGAATCGATCCATCAAGTTCAACGTGACACCGAGCTGCTCGGTGTTCCTCTTGGACTGGAGCAAGAGATTGATGCCACCGTGACGTTTGCTGACTTGAAACGAGCACCCGGCGAATACATCGGCCGAACCGTCATGGTCGGCGGCACCGTCATTCGTGCCACACGCCTGGAATCTGGGACCGAAGTGGAGATTTTGCAACTGCCGACCGAAAAAGACGGTCCCCTTGCAGACGATCGTCTTCGATCCGAAGGTCGATTCATTGCGGTTCGAGAACAATTTCTCGATCCTGCCAGCCTTCCACAAGGCACGCCCATCACGGTGATTGGGACCGTGAAGGGTGAGACCACACGAGCACTTGATGAAAGCGAGTACACCTACCCCATTCTTGAGGTCAAACACATCATCGATTGGAACAGTATCGCGTCTCAGAGACGAAGGGATCGAAGCCCCTATTATGGGTCATATTACCCACCCTATGGGTATAGCGGATTCTATCCGTACGGTGGATTCTGGGGTCCCTATGGCGGTTACTGGGGAGGGCGTGGATTCTATGGTCGTCCGTATTTCGGTGGTGGAGGTGGGTTTTCACCATCCCCATCACCTCCTCCACCAGCGCGCGTGCATCCACGAATGAGAGGACGGTAGTTCTGTGCCGTGTTGGTACTCGAGGCGAGCGAATGGCGGAAGATTGAATCCGTGAGAAAATACGAGTCGTCTTCTCAATGCCTGGTTTCTCGTCGCGAAGTGTTGACATGGGCGGGAACGACCGGTGTCTTTTTGATGATGGGCATGCAACGGCCGGCTTATGCCGGTTCTGGCTCCTCTCCTTCTCCCTGCATCGTCCGTCCTCAACAAACCGAAGGTCCGTATTTCATTGATGAACGATTGCACCGGTCCGACATTCGTACTGATCCAGCTGATAACCGAGTCGTACCTGGCACACTGTTAGCACTCACCTTCCAAATCATGCGTCTCAAGGCGGGAGACTGTCAGCCCCTGCCCGATGCTCAGGTTGATATCTGGCACTGCGATGCACGAGGCATCTACTCCGATGTTCAGGATCCGGAATTTGACACAACGGGGCAGAAGTTTCTTCGCGGATATCAGCTGACCGATGCACGAGGGACTGCACGATTCCAAACGATTTATCCAGGCTGGTATCCCATACGAACCGTGCATATTCACTTCAAGATCCGGACGGCTCCGGTTGCTCGCAGACTGTACGAATTTACCTCGCAAGTCTATTTCCCCGACGAAGTGACGGACCGCGTGCATACCGCACTTCCCTACTCGTCGAATGGGCGGCGTCGAGTCCGCAATCAGCACGATTTCATATTTCGTGAGGGAGGCGATCAATTGATGCTGCAGCCGTCGGCCACGAATGGCGGCTATGCGGCGACGTTTGCAATTGGGCTTCGGCTGTCCTGAGCATAAGGCCATGATGACAGATTCCTGTCATTGCACTTCCCAGGCACAGAGCCGCTTCCTCAGGCGATTTCCTGCCGCCTGACTCTGGACCGTAGCGGGCGAGAATGTCAGAGATATCCCAGAAGGGCTAGCCCGCAGTATCCATATCTGCTTCTACGACAACTGCCACCATGCGGGGGGCGCGCTTTACTTTTTTGCGAGCAAGAGGTACCCTCCCCTCTCCTATTCCACGATCCGCTCGCAGTAGGCTTTGGGATCCAGAAAATGTGGATCGCACCAGCCTACTTTTCAGAAGGAGTCTGCCATGACACGACAACTGTCTCTCGCGATCATTCTCGTTGTCTCATGCACCGCCGCACCGCTCTGGGCTGCCCCGCAGAACCGTCCTCAGGCCGAATACTCGGCCGACTCCACCATGCAAACCGAGGAAGGCACGATCCAGCAGAAGATTTTCGTCACTCCGACGAAGGAGCGCAAGGAGATGCTGACCGGTGCTGGAGACGGGGGCATCATGATCTTCCGGTTCGATTCGAAAGTGCTGTGGATTCTCATGCCGTCAGAGAAAATGTATATGGAGAATTCGATGGCAGGAGGTCAGGGTCAGCGTCAGCGGGATGATCCCTCGCAGTGGACGTATGAAGACACTGCGATGGGGGAAGAGACGCTGAGCGGCATTAGGGTGACGAAGTACAAGACGATCGCCACAAGCACCGATGGGAAAAAGTACGGGGGGTTCTCCTGGCGGACAAGAGAAGGCATCTCCATCAAGCAAGATCTTCTCTACAAAGAAGGAAACAACAAAAAGCGCATGTTGATCGAGCTCACGAACGTCCAGATCGGCAGGCAAGATCCGAGGCTTTTCGAGATCCCCGAAGGATTTACGAAACTCGATATGGGCGGCATGATGGGCGGGATGATGGGACGCCAGGGCATGGGGCAGCCGATGGGTGAGCCTCCACCAAACAGGGGGCGAGGCCAAGGGCGACCTCAGCAGATGCCACCACAAGAGGCGCAGCCAGCTCCGGAATCTTCGCCGGCGCCAGAGCAACCATCGGACATGGAAAAGGCTGGCAACTTCATGAAGGGTCTCTTCGGCCAATAGGGTGACGGCATATGAAGCGGTGGCGGCAAGGCACATCGCTATCGGTTGCCATGATCGTGATGGCAGTCTGGCTCTGTTCCGCGTTCGCAACGGCAATGACGCCGTCTAGTCCGCTGGACCGCCCAGTCATCAAAGCCTCAGCCTTATATCTGATCGAACTTCAATCCGGCCGGGTCCTATTGGAAAAAAATGCGACCCGGCGGTTTCCACCTGCCAGTCTCACTAAAATTATGACCGCGCTGGTGGCCCTGGAATCGGCGCCGCTGCAAGAAGTCGTGAAGATCCACCCGCGTTCGATCATCCATCATTCGTCCTATAACTTCCAACCTGGGGAGGAGTTCATCCTGCGCGATCTGCTGACGGCCATGCTGGTGGCGAGCGCAAACGATGCCTGCGAGGCGATTGCCTGGCACATCGGAGGAGACAAGAAACGGTTCGTGGCGAAGATGAACGAGCGGGCCGACCGGCTGGGGCTCAAGGACACACATTTCGCCAACGCCTGCGGCTTCGATGCGCCCGGTCACTATTCGACGGCAACGGATCTCGCGACATTGACTGAACAGGCGCTGCAATCACCATTTTTTTCCATGATGGTCCGGACGCTCGTTCGTGATATCAGCACGGTTGATGGTGCCAGGAAGCTGTCGGTGCACAGTACCAACGAATTGTTGGTCGATCCCGATGTGAACGGCGTGAAGACCGGCTATACGAGCAAAGCCGGACGTTGCCTGATCGCCAGCATGTTCAAAGACGGCCATCGGTTGCTGCTCGTGGGCTTAAATATCAGGGATCAATGGGATCAGGCCTCGATGCTGCTGCGCTATGGCCAGGCTGTATTGCAAGGAGCAACCAGTTGAACGACGAGCCCGGTGGCCCGCTATTGCCGCCCGACGTGATGGAGATAGGCATCACGGAGGTTTTGTTGGGCGAGAATGAAATCGGGATCGAGTCTAGCGGCAATGCGAAATTCTTCAATTGCGTGGTCCCAGTCGCCGTGCAGGGAGTATGCATAACCCAGGTTATTATGCGGCCTCGCTTTATTGGGAGATTTTTGGACCGCGTCGGACCAAAGTAGGAGTCGATCCTGGTAGAGCTGGTTCCGTTGGTAGGTGAAGACGCAGAGTATGGCGACCAAGAGTGCTGCGAGGCTAACGGTGCTGGACCTGATGAGCGTGCGGCTTGGGACGATTGTCGTGACCCACTGCACGAGGTGCGACCCGAGCGCAACCGTCGCCAGGAACAGTCCTATAGATGGAAGGTACAGGTTCCGTTCGCTCAACAGATCGTTTCGCGGTATGAGACTGGTCGGGAGAAGCTGAATGAAAAACCAGGCCAGACCGAAGGCCACCAGCGGAAAGCGCCGCCACGAAAACAGGCATGCAGCGACCGTCACTGAGAGCAACGAGAGATCGAGCGGAAGGGGCCATTGCGTCAGTGAGTGGAACACAGGGAGGTCATGATCGAAATTCTGGTTCCAAGGAGTAACGCACAACAGGATGGCAGAGACGACGACATGAATCTGACTCAGCAGGTGGTCCAGAAATGGGCGGATTTCGAAACTGAACTGCGCGAGCGCCGTATAACGCGGATGGCTCCAGGCCCAGGCGGCGGCTACCAGCAAGACGATCCAGAAGGGCGATTGGCAGCACAGTATCGTGGCGCGGAACGTCGGGCCATTACGCCGTCGAATAAGAACATCCCAGAGCAGGAGGATGACGGGCAGCGTGACCGCCGATTCCTTGGAACCAATCGACAGCAGGAACGATGCGACGGCGCCTGACAGGTAGAGCCGGTAGAGCGTCCCGTTTTCAGGCTGCTCCGAGGCCTTGAGGTAAAGGAAGAACGCCAAGAGATACAAGAAGGCCATCAAGCCTGACGCACGCCCGGAGATGTAGGTGACGGTTTCGGTCGCGATGGGATGGATCAGAAAAAGTAACGCGGTCCAGAACGGAACAGGGGAATGTTCATCCATCACTGCGCTGGTGAGGATGCGATAGATTAGTAGTCCGGAGCCCAGGTGAAGCAGAAGATTGAGCAGATGGTAGCCGGCGGGATCGGTTCCATAGAGCGAAAGGTCGAGCAGAAATGTTGCGTGCAAGACAGGCCGAACCATGTGATCGAGGTGGCCGAAGAATGCCTGCCGGCTTTCGAGGTGCGGATTCCCGAGGATGGTTAAAGAATCGTCGTACTGGAAATCGCCGCTGAAGGACGGGAAGTACCCAACCACTGTTGTTATGACCAGAACGAGCCATAGCGCTGATGGTGGGAGCGTATTCACGGACGTGGTTATACTGCATCGCGTTGGCAGGATATAAGGGGGGGGCTATGTCTATGTCACGAACGGCTGTGTATGGGCTATTGCTCGGATTACTCTTGCTCTGGCTTCCAGCAAAGTCTGGGGCGCAAGGAACTGTGGATTGCAGGGCGGCCATGAACAATTTGTTTGTCAAAGCAGCGGATCTCTCAATTGATTACAAGACAATCAATGACGAACTCACATCGCTTCCTGTGAAGTGCAAGGTCAAAGAATCGGACAGCGTCATACGACTTCCCAAGTACAGAGAACAAATCAAAGCAGAAAAGGAAGAGGATGATCGGTCGCATGGACGTCTCGAAAAGAGCGCGAATTGGTATAACCAGGCTCCCGCTTACGACCCTAATGGCATGTCTACCCGTTGGGGACGTTCCATGAATTAATTCGAGATTCAGCGACTCAGGAGGACCACGTATGAGACAACGTCATTTCTTCGCACCCGCCGTCAGCATAGGCTTCATAGCACTCTGGCTCACTGCTTTTTCAGGACCTGCGTGGGCAGGGCCATCCAAGGACGAGACCGTGGACAAGTTTCTTCACGATTGCGCCGCCAAGCCTGTGAAGGATGCGACTTGTGAAAAGCTCAGGAATGAGTTCGTCGAGATTCTCAAGGAAGATTTACGGAGGCTCGGCTCAACAACGAGGCGTACCTATCTGCCCGTCATTGTCCGGATGCTTGAGAGCCATGAAGTCGAATTGCGGATTGCCGCCGCGGATGCGATCGGCATGATCGGGCCTCATGACAGCGATGTCGACAAGCTTGCGCCCTTCACCAACGATCCGGTGCCGGACGTCAGACACGCCGTTTCAAATATGCTGTATCACGGAAAAGGCAGCGCCCTGGCATTGCTGAAACAGCGGGCTGTGCCGATGCGCAATGGACAAACACCGGACAAGCCGTCCGATGCCGCAAAATTCTCTATGCCGGTGGCGCCGGACAGCGTCTATCTCTTTGACTCCAGCGATGCGACGAAGGGCCGGCTGTCCTATGTGGCCAGGGGGAAGAGCGACCCTGCTCAATTTTTCAAGGCCAAGGCGATAAAGGGACCGTTTAAATTGGACCAATTCAAAGAGCAGTATCGCTATCAGTTGCAAGATGATGATGAAGCGCTCAATCAACTGCAACAGGCGGCGGGAAAGCAGCTAGAAAACGAGAAGCCTCCGGATCCGACGAACCTGCAAGCCTTCACAGACTACATGCAACGAATGCAAGCGGTGTCGATGCAAGGAAGTACGGGCCGGATGTACTTCGATAGCTATCAGCCAAACCTCTATGGCGCCCCGACCGTCTATGTATTGGAAGAGCGGCAGATCGGCCAGCGCAGCTACCCGACCAGGTACGTCGTGGTCTATCAAGAGCTGGCTTTCAAGCGGCCGGGATACCGACTGAACTGGACAACGGTACCGGACGATGCACTCAAGGCGGCACAAGTCGCCTCGATTGCGGAGGAGAAAGAGGAATTGGCCAGAAAGAAGGAGAACGAGGCTCTGAAAAAGCGGGCGGACGAACTCCAAAGCCTCGAAAAGAAAAAAGACGAGGCTGAGAAAAAGAAATTCAAGAAGGGCCAGGCGGACCTCGAAAAAGAACTCGGATTTTGAGTCGAATCGAACCCCGGAGGCTTGTCATGTTCAATAGGTTCAAAGCCATGCTCGCGGTAACAGCCGTCTTTGCCCTCGCGCTGCTGGCGCCGATGGCGGCGGAAGCCCAGCATCTGGCCGACCGCGATGCCAAGGAAGTCTCCGACTATGTGCTGACCGAGGCGGCGTTGGCGAAATATACGAAAGCTGTACACAGGCTCCAGCCGCTTATGGAGCAATTGCCGCAAGATTGTGAAGGCGACGAGCATACGAAGTCCCTCAATGACATGGCGGCACGCATGGACAAAGTCTCGGATGTGAAGTCGGCACTCAAGGCGGTCGGGATGACGTCGCGTGAGTACCTGGTGGTATCATTTTCGGTTTTCCAGAGTGGCATGGCCGCCTGGGCACTTGACCAACCAGGCGGCACGTTACCCCCAGGTATGAAACCAGCGAACGTCAATTTCTATCGCGCCCATAAGGCCGAGTTGGAGAAGCTTGGCGAGCTGGCCAAACAGGCGGATTGCGACAACAGCAACAGATGAGCGCACCGGCAAGGACACGGAAAACGCCACCGAAGATGCGACACCTGTTTCAATGGTGCGCAGTCTCCCTCCTCCTTCTTGCGTCGAGCCCTGCCCTCGCACAACAGCATTTACTCGTGGCAGAGGCAAGTACAAGCGCGGTGGCCTTCCGGTCTCAGGTCGGCCGGGTCGTCACGTTCATCTGTCCCGCGAACATCGCTACGAACCGAGAAATCTGGGGCTACGATGTCTATCGGGTTGATTCGCCCATCTGTGCCGCCGCGGCTCACGCCGGGGTATTCACACCGGGCGTCTCCGGCCAGGTCACGATCGTGATGGGACCTGGCGCCCAGTCGTTCGAAGGCATAGGGCGAAACGGCGTGAAGAGTTCCACCTCTGGTCCAAGCGACGCCTCGTATTCATTCAAGAGCGGCCAGGTGGGACAAATTGACTGGATCACGACGCTCGAGCGGGTTCCGGACGACTTCCACTCCCCTCTCACGCTGCTCTGCCCACCGAAAGGCCACGCTGATGCATACGTCTGGGGGACCGACGTGTACACGAGCTCCTCGGCGATTTGTGTGGCGGCCGTGCATGCCGGCGTGATCACGCTCGATGCCGGTGGCAGAGTGACCGTGACCCTCATGCCGAAACAGGAAACGTTCGTCGCCCGCGTGCGTTATGGGATTGCGTCGCAGAAGTGGACGAATTGGGACTTCATGTCTTATGGACAACCCTACCGGCTTTCGGCCGCCAGCCTGAGCTCATCCGGTGGCGGCCCTCGGACGATCAGGCTCTCCGGATTCACGGGGAGCGGGACGGCCATCCCCATCGTGCCACGCACCATTCAGGTGAGCGGGTTTACCGGGACCGGGACGGCTACTCCCATCGTGCCGCGCACCATTCAGGTGCCAGGATGGACCGGCATTGGCATGACGAAACAAAAATTAAGGAGATAGGCCTATGCTGCTCACGATAACCGTCATGGTACTTCTATCGTTCGTATCGTTGGTCTTTGGTGAGGCCAACGCACAGACGATACCCGGCGACGTCACCTTCGAGGTGCCGCTCAACCTAACCAGGTTGACATCAGACATCACAAAGGTGAGGGTCGAGTGCAGCATAACCAGTGACGCGTTCCCGAAGCAGCCCGAAACCAAAGTCAATCAGATAAAGATAATCGGTGCCCAGGTTGAGCTGCCGGTCTTGGCAGGCCAACTCGTGACGACGGCACGCGTGATTGTTCCGATTACGGCCGATGATTTCGTGGACCCTGTCACGATGATCAGGCAGGACCCGACGGGGAAATCTGCAAAGTATCAGTGCGACTTGTGGGGATTCACAGGAGTTTGGCAGGTATTCACAGGATTTTCGCAGGTGCCCGATGAAAAGAATCCCAATCCCATTCGTCTCTCACCTGCGCCTGCTCCCATCTCAGGCACATTTACCTGGTAATTGATCCCGCACGATTGACAGCCGCAGCGCCTGGATGATGGATAGACCGTGAACTGAACGCTGAAACGCCAGTAAAGGAGAAGAAACCATGAAGAAGCGTCATGCGATTATTGGAGTGGCTCTCGTTCTCGGAGTGCTCGTGTCCACGCGGGAGTCGGCGGCACAGAACGTCGATCTAATGGCCAAATGGACCGCTGCCACCGTCGTCAACTACAAGGTCACCGGCGAATTCTCAGGAGAGGCGGTTCTGTTCACCGCGGATAAGATGCCCGGTCGCGGGACGGTGACGGATCGTTTCGAAGTCGAGTTCGACTGGAACCCGTCGGAGTTCGCCATGATTGGAACGCCCATCATCAAGAACTTTCCGTCCAAACTGGTATCGGTGCTGAAGAACGGCACCTGCACAACCACGGTGAGCGGTGCGTTCGAACACGCGACCGTTGTCGAGCTCAGGAATGACCCCGCGCTTGGAATGGCAAACGCGGTCCACGCCGAGGTGCAGCGGGAGTTGCCTGCCGGCACGGTCGCCGGCGTGAACGAGGTCGGCCCCTGCGCGGCCATCCGACAAGCCACGGCTCGATCGGTGAGACACAGGATCGCAGTACCGGCGCCCAACGGCATGATGCTGGCCATGCCTAGCGGGCAGGGCGGATACCAGCACAACGGCAAGGCGTTCATCATCAAAGCAACCAGCTCCACGGAGAAGGGCTGGACGTATACGGTGACACCGACGATCGTGAAATAGGCGCGGGGCATCATCGCGGTTCCCGCCACTCCGCTCTATAAACCGGGGCAAGTGCTCAGGGACGAATCCGCGCTGAGCGCGTTGAGTTCGGATCCCAAGGCCGACAGCGGCTGGCAGCCCTCGGGCGAGAAAACGGGTTTTGCCACCTTACAAATGTCCCCGACACCGTTTGACATCAAAGACAGATTCACCTGGTAATCGAACCCGCGTGATCCACAGCCGTAGCGAGGCGGGCTTGGCCTAGCGCACTCACACGGCGACAGTCATGGATACTCCGGTGCTGGGCGGACGGTATCGAACTCCCACTCCCAGGTGTAGCGGACGCTGGTGCCTGAGGTCTCAGTCGAATTGAGATATTGACGCACTATATCCCGGTTCTCCCCAGGAGGGAGCATGTCGAGCAAACCCGACGGTTTGTTCATGTCGTACGTCTGTTGCCCCTTGAAGCTAACGCGGCCATCTTCGCGTGTGTTCTTCTGCCACAGAATGTGGAGGAGATAGCCGGCATCGAACTTTTCCTCCGTGACCATCGGTGGATCACCCGGACAGGTCTTCGTGAGCCGAGCATTCGGATCAAACATTTGAATGATCACACTGTGAAAATCTCCTCCATCCGTCCCGACCACATTCAGGTAGCCGAACACCGGACGAGTTGGGTCTAGCGGCGTATATTGGCCGGGGGCCGCGGTCTGAAGAGCGTTTACTTGTTCCCTTGGGAACAGGATGATCGCTTCCCCTTCCACCGTGCAGTCGAAGACTCTTCCGTTGACCTTCCAAGCCATCATTTTCCTGCCCAGATCGGGAATCAAGACATACTGAGTAGTCCCCCGCTGGTTCTGGACTGCGCGCCGAATAAATGCAAGCTTCACCCTATGCTTACGCTCAGGGTCGCTCGGGAACGAGTCCGAGGTATAGACGACATCGTGATCGTCGTCATGGATGTGCAGCGTGGCCTTCGCCCAGCCGTAGATAACTGAGGGAAGCTCTAGATCCTCCGACTGTGTGGCCGGCGGTCTTCCTGACGGCGGCACGATCGGGAATGGGACCGGGGGCATGGCTGGTGGCACAACCGGGGGCGTGACTGATGGTGGAACTGGCGGTGTGACCGGCGGCGTTGGCGTACTGCCCGCCCCTGCAGGACTTCCCGTACTTCCCGGCAGGCAAGACCCATCCTGCTGTTGTCCGCCGGAACAGTTTCTTGATTGTGCGACCGCCCCACCGGAAGCGGTCGCGCGTTCCGATGTCGGCGCACCTTGCGCTATCGACATAGGGGCAGTCTTGCTTAGAATTATGAGCGCCGTAACCCACATCAGAGCTCTGAAGTAAAACAGTCTGGACATGGGAACAACCACCTGCTGAGGAATGGGGGTAGATTCTCTCTAGTCCCCGTGATTGTATAACTACGCCCATCCGAAACACCAGAGAGCCGTCGCGGCCTGCAGCAACGCACGCAGAAGTGGTCTAGCAGCTTGAGCGCAATGGCAGAAGAATAAGGCAATGGAGAAGGCCAACGCCGCGATGAATAAGCGTATTACGGACGCCCACTGTAGAGCGCTCGGCATGCCGCCGGCCGAGAGTTTCTTTACGAAGTACGGCGCTGCTTCTCGACGCCCTGCCCTTCACCTAGGGCCAGGCGATGATGTATTACGAGTTCGCCGGTTCACCCAAGGCAAAAGAGATGGCATCACAGATTAAGAAGAAGGGAGAAGAATCTCAGCGGGCTATGGAGAAGGCCGGTGAGAGCATGAAGGGGATGTTGAGCCAAAAGAGCGAGGCCGAACAAAAACAATTCGAGAAGAAGAAAGCAGACCTCGAAAAAGAACTGGGGTTTTAGCCTTCCTCACCGCTCCCTGCTCGCCAACAGCGACACCCGTCGGCTACCTTCTGTTTAACTCCCCCCGCCGATCTACTGGATAGGATCTGTTGTACCGGTCGTTCTTGACACATAGGAGGCTGGTGGGACATCAGGTGTCACAGGTGTGGAGGCGGGAAGAGGCGGAGTGACGTCTGCCTTCGAGAAGACAACCGCTGTCGGTATTTCTGCTGGCTGTGTGACCTCCTCTTTAAGGTGATCTGGAGGGTCGGTTATCAGTCGGTCGACTGCCGTGGCGAGCGACAGCAGGCACTTGGCGGCGAGGGATGTTGGTGCGGCCTCGATGACAGGCAGGAAGCTCCGGACAGCCTGGCTCACAGCGGGATCTTCTGGGATCTCACCCAGGAGGGTTAAGTCTCCTCCGACGTACTCATAAAGAATCTTGCGAAGGTAGAACACGTTGACCTGAGATCGGCTTGATGTGCGGTTGATCACGAGGCCGGGCCGAAAGGAGCGCAGTGCGGTAGCGGCTATATCGCGTCCTTCTGCATCGGTGGCACCCGCCACGCTCATCACCTCTTCCACACTGAGGAAGTCTCTGTTCGAAAGCACGTCCGACATGGGACTACGCGCCAAAAAGCAGGCCAAGACACGTCGGATCGCCGCCAACTTAATGAATCGGTAGAGGTCTAGAACCGATGTTGGTTCGGGGGTGGCGACCGCCACATGGATGTCACCCATCAAGAAAAAGTCGAGCGCGTGGTAGCTGGTGCCGGCGCCAATGTCGATCACCACGACATCCGCCGTGAGTTCCTGGAACTGTTTCATCAGTCGCTTCTTGCGTGCGTAGGCCATGTTGGCAGTGGCTAACGTGTCGCCCGTTCCGGCCAATAGACGGAGGTTCGGGTGAAAGGTCACCGGGATGGCAACATCCTCCAGGCGCTGGACTCGTTTATTAAGAAAATCCGTCAGCGTCACGGCTGGGTTCAATTGTCCAACCATGATGTGCGCATCAGCTCCGCCCACGTCCAGGTCGGCGAGCAGGACCTGACGTCCCGTCTTCGCCAATGCCAATGCCAAATTTGCGGACACCACACTCTTCCCGACGCCGCCTTTTCCTGATGCCACTGAAATGAGCGTTGCCACAGTGCGTTCCTTTCGTTAGGGAGGGGCGTTGCGCGTCGTGGAAATTGGAGTCGGTGGGACGTAGACCCCTATGCTAGAATTATTCTACCGGTTAGAAGGCAAAAGGGAAGAAAATGCGTGATCTATGATGACGAGGGATTCTCCATCTCAACCGAGACTCAACGGTCTCACCTGCTGTTCATCGAGACACTCCCCCGTATGCAGATCAGACGAATGATATCGTACGATCCCAGCCCATGGTTTCAAGTGGATCGCTCTGAATTCCATCCGCAGTCCTATGCGAAAAGCTAAGATCATCTGTACCATTGGGCCTGCCAGCTCCTCCCCGGTCATGGTAGATCGCTTGATCACCAGCGGGATGAATGCGGCTCGGTTGAACTTCTCTCATGGGACGTACGAATGGCATGCCGCCGCGATCACCACGATTCGTCAAGCCGCTGCCAAGCAGGGGTCGGCGGTCGCCATCATCCAAGACCTGCAAGGACCGAGGATTCGGGTGGGTCTTGTGTCTGAGGCAGGGATTCACGTCACGGCTGGTCAAACGGTCCGTCTCCGTGCTTGCAGATCTGAATTGGAAGTGCAACCCGTTGCACCCTCATCTTCTCTAGAAATCCCGATCTCATATCCGTATCTGACGCAAGATCTTCGTGCCGGGTCTCGGATCCTGATCAATGACGGGTTGATCGAGCTCGTCGCTGACCGCATGAAGGATGACGTCGTAGAATGTTCCGTCCTGATCGGCGGCACGATTACCTCGCATAAGGGAATCAATCTGCCTGGAACGGCGGTCAGTGCACCGACACTCACGGAGAAGGATCGGAACGACATGCGGTTTGGTGTCGAACAGGCGGTGGACTATATCGCACTGTCCTTCGTCCGAGGGCCGAACGATATTGAGGCGGCGCGAGCCGTGCTGCAACAGTATGGACGTCGCATTCCGCTCATCGCAAAGATAGAACGAGCCGAGGCTATCGCGACACTCGACGACATTTTGGATTGTACGGACGGCGTGATGATCGCACGCGGTGATCTCGGTGTGGAGATGGGGCCGGAAGCGGTACCGATCTTACAAAAACGCATTATCGTTGAGGCTAATCGTCGGCGTCGGTTGGTGATCACCGCCACGCAGATGTTGGAGTCAATGACACAAGCTACAAGGCCGACGAGGGCAGAAGCCTCGGATGTTGCCAATGCTATATTTGACGGCAGCGATGCGGTCATGCTCTCAGCGGAGACTGCCGTCGGGGCTTATCCGGTCGAGGCGGTGCAGGTCATGGATCGTCTGATTCGTGCGGCGGAAGATACGACCGAACCCGGTGTGACCATCAAGGCAGACCCCAGTAGGGATAACCTGTCGCTTGCCGAGGCGATCTCAGCTGCTGCCGCTTCCGCAGCCAGATCAGTCGGAGCGAGAGCTATTGTAGCCTTCACAGAAAGCGGTGCGACTGCGCGGTTGATCTCCAAACAGCGGCCGACTGCCCCTCTCCTGGCCTTCACTCCGTCGGAACCGATTCGACAGCAGATGGCGCTGTATTGGGGCGTTCGTCCATTTCCCATGTCTCGAGGAGGACCACCGGAAGCCTGGATCGCAGAAGTGGAGCAACGGCTTACGGATGAGGGCCTCTGTTCGCCTGGAAACATCATTGCCGTGGTGTCTGGAACCATGGCAGGCCAAGTCGGTGGCACGAACATGCTCAAGCTGCACGAAATTGGCTCCCTCATCTCTGGAGGTGACCAGTCTCTCACCACACCCTAGTCTTACCAGATTCTTCTGCACTCGACTGGCCTCACCCGTCACACGAAGTTAGCCTACAGCATGAGAGTTTGGTGAGCTACTTGGTGGTAGTGGATCCGGATTGTGCTATCAGGCACGGGTCACCTGGTTAAGGCTGATTTCCTGGTTCTTCTATAGCTCTGATCGGATCTTGTGCATGGTTCAGGAGTGCCTCATTTCTTGAAAGGCTCTATGGCTGGTATAGTAGCCTCTATTGGATAAAGGATGGCGCGTGCTCATGCGTGTGTTTAGGCTCTATCTGGTGGTCACATTTGTGGCTCAAGTGGATAGTTTTGTCTATGCGGAATGGGTGGCCCTTCAGGATCAATATCAATCTCACCCGTTGCAGACAGTGTACATCGATCCAAGCACCATCCATCGAGACGGCAACCTGGTTGCACTCTCGGCCCTGATCGATTGGAAAGCCATGCAGGGAGGACGGACGCCGACCCGTTTCTATTCCACCACGCTCAGCAAGCAAGTTGATTGTAAGCAGAAGCGGGTTCGAACACTTGCCTCCACGGACTTCTATGGTCACATGGGCATGGGTGAAGTGATCGGTGGCGGCAAACACGCGAATGAAGAGCCGTGGGTTGCCATTAAGTCTGGCACGATTAACGAGGACTTGTGGGAGGTCGGATGCAAGAGCGAATAGACGCCGCACAGGTTACTGGGAAGATCATCGCTCTTGCTGCACGCTGTGGTCAGTGCAGAAAATGTCTACCGATCTCCTGAGGTTTGAAGACGCCTCGTTCGGTGATGATGCCGGTAATCAGTTCGGCTGGGGTCACGTCGAAGGCAGGATTGTAGACGGCCACATCTTTGGGGGCGACGGGATGGCTGCCGTGGATGCTGGTCACTTCAAGAGGGTTTCGTTGTTCGATGGGAATATCGTCTCCCGTTTTTGTATTGAGATCAATGGTGGAATAGGGGGCGGCGACGTAGAAAGGAATGTTGTGGGCCTTGGCCAAAACTGCCACGGAGTAGGTGCCGATCTTGTTCGCGACATCCCCATTGGCGGCGATGCGATCTGCTCCGACGACGCAGAGTTGAATCTTCCCTTGTTTCATGAGCGATCCAGCCATATTGTCCGTGATTAAGGTGACGGGAATGTGATCTTGCATGAGCTCCCATGCCGTGAGCCGAGCTCCTTGAAGAACCGGGCGAGTTTCATCTGCGATCACATTGATCTTCTTCCCCTCTTCCCACGCCGCGCGGATGACTCCCAGCGCTGTCCCGTATCCTGCGGTGGCAAGTGATCCTGCATTACAGTGTGTGAGGATCGTCTGTCCGCTTTGGATCAGCTTTGCGCCATGACGGCCCATGGTTTTGCACAGGGTAATGTCTTCTTCCAGTATCGCTTGAGATTCGGAGAGGAGCATCTGCTTGATTGCTGAGACCGGTTGCCCTTGTAACGTTTTCAGCATCCGCCTCATCCGTTCAATCGCCCAGAAGAGATTCACCGCGGTCGGTCTGGTTGCCGCCAGCCCATCACAGATGGCAAGGACGGCTTGTGAAAACGTTGAATAGTCTGTTGCGGTGATCGTTTGCGCGCCTAAGGCCACGCCCATTGCCGCCGTCACTCCGATTGCCGGCGCCCCACGAACTTTCAAGGTACGGATGGCATCGGCGACCGTTTCAACAGTATGACAGTCGAGAAACGCAAGTGTCTCGGGGAGCTGGCTTTGATCCAGCAGACGGACGGCACCGTTCTTCCATTCAACCGTTGGAACCATGATGGGATCTTGTAACGGGAATGAGATAAAACTGCAAGCCTTCTCGCTTCGATTGGAGTTCACCCCGAGTGAAAGTATTTGTTGGGCATTCATATTGGCTGTCTCATGGACCGTATCGGGCTCTTTCCCCTGCCTTCTACGGATTTCGAGTATCGAAAGCAACTCATTAAGGCTGAGAAAGGGCTAAAATTTCTCTAGTGTTCATCTGAGATTTCATCACAAACTTGAAGAAAGGGTTCTCAGTAGTCGCTGCCAGTTCTGGTGTTCACAACGCCAGGGACAGGTGAATACATCAACGGGTTGGATCACTAACTCACGCATACTGGTCACCGTGAGGTTGTTATTTGATAGCCGGCCTTCTACCCAGACGGCTCCATCACGATCAGTACGATACATTCCAATCGCCTGATCCTCATACGTCTTGATCACCGAGGGAGCAGGATGTCCATAGGGGTTGGTCGCTCCAACAGAAATGATGGCATATTGCGGATGAAGCTGACGAAGCCAGTCCTCATCCAACGAGCTCCGTGCTCCATGGTGCGGAACCTTTAAGACCGTGACAGGCTGGTGCCCACGCTCAGGCAATTGCTGTAGTCCGGCGGTTTCTATATCCGCAGCAAAGAGAATGGAATGAGCCCCGCAATCCAATCGAGACACAATAGAGCGATTGTTCAACTCGGTCCCCGTATGAAATGCACTGGGAGCAGCTTGTTTCAGCTCGTGCTGTGGATTGAGAACGGTCAGCCGACAAGGACCTGAGTGCACAACATCCTGTCCTTGTATGGCCGCTCGCTTCAGAATCCTGCGCGACTGAATGGCAGATGTCAGGTCTGTGACGAACTGCTCCTGTCGCTCCACCCCTTGATCCCAGAACTGTCCCACGGAAAGATGTTGCAGGATCCAGATCAATCCACCGACATGATCGATCTGCTGATGCGTACCAATGACATGGTCGATGTGTGAAATGCCGCGGTTCCACAGAAATGGCGCGACCACGTTTCGTCCCATGTCGAACCGGTCATGGCGCGCGCCACCGTCAATCAAGACCGTCTGTCCATCAGGTAGTTCGAGGAGGGCACTATCTCCCTGACCCACATCAAGGAAGGTGACACGCCAGTGATCCCCGTCGCCGCGATATCCGGCGGGTATCAACCACCAAACAAGTAGTGCGAGTGCCATGCCGACCCCTGCCATTCGCCATCGTTTTGAGACGATCGGCAGAGTTGCGATGATGACCCCTGCATAAAACAGCATCATGGCTGGGACGGATGGTGCAGCGATGGGCCATTGGGCTCCGGGAATAGTGGCGCACCAGTGAACACCCTCGACTAGCCAGGTAAAGGCGTATTCTACTACTGGTCCCCAGGCCAACACCTCGGCACTTGTCAGCATCGTCCAGATTGCCATACAGAGACCCAATGGCACGAGAATGAAACCAGTCAATGGAATGGCAGCAAGATTTGTGATCACCCCGAGCCATGGCACCTGATTAAAATAGAAGGCGACTATGGGAAATGTGGTCAGGGTCAGTATGGTGCTGAACGCAAACGCTTTGATCCCATAGCGGATTGCATGGGTTTTCCAGCCAGGCTCATCCTGGATGAGTTCCTTGTCCCATGGTTCTACGATGCCGATCATCTGAATCATCACGAAGACAGAGAGAAACGAAAGTTGAAAAGAAATATCATAGATGGCACGGGGGTCATGGCAAACAATCATAAGCAAGGCGACCGCCATGGTATGGTTCAGATGCCGGTCGTGTCCTAACCAGAGGGCTACCATCGCCATGGTGATCATGACGAGTGATCGGACGGTGGCCAACTCGGCACCGGCCAAGAGGGTATACAAGGCGACAGTCGGCCAAGTAAACAGCATCGCAAGTTGCGAAATGGTCAGTCTTCTCGTGATAGCCAGTATGAGCATGGTCGGCATCCATACCATCACACGTCTCACCATCCAATAGACAACCGCCGCAACCAGCCCGAGATGTGAACCTGAGATTGAGAGTAAGTGAACCGTACCTGTGGCCATGAACCAATCTTGAAGCTCTTGCTCGATATAGCCCCGTTCCCCAATGATCATACCGAGCACAATTCCCAAGGCCGGTTGCCGCAGACTATGGATCGATGCCTCACGGATGGTCGTTCGCCAATGGTCGATGTGGTTCCATACGCGCCATCGAAGG
This sequence comes from Nitrospira sp., assembly GCA_029865485.1. Classification (GTDB taxonomy): domain Bacteria; phylum Nitrospirota; class Nitrospiria; order Nitrospirales; family Nitrospiraceae; genus Nitrospira_D. The sequence goes on along the minus strand of JAOUGT010000001.1, from coordinate 922 downwards.
CTCACGGCTCCGGACTCCAACAAGGTCACCGCCTGCGCCCCAACAACTGTTCCAACCAGATCGATCCCCTGATGTTCAAGATAGGTGGCATAGTCGAATCCGCCCGGATTCAGTCCTCCCCGCGGAGGATGATAGCGTCCGTGGACGGCGACACGATCGCCATGATGCAAGGTGAGACCAGGATTCCGCCAGACCAGGCGTAGGTGTGCCGGTTGGGGCCTTCCGTCCTCGATCCGAAGAATCATCGTCTGACGTCCGGCACCATGCTGAATCGGGGCAATCACGCGACCGGTTATGACAGAACCGCCAACGGCGTGAGCGACTGCTGAGGAGCCCTGAGACGGTGGCGGCGTGGTCATGGACCAGTAGATGACGCCAACCAGCAGGCTTATATACAGAACTCGTGTGGATTGTGTCGTGAGAGCGCAGGCTCGCTCGGCGAGTGATAATCCAACAGCAAGGGCCAAGAGGAAGGTCAGGACAGAGAGAGGAAAATATGGAACCTGTGCTCCACACACAAGTCCAATCAGAAAGGCAACCGCAAGGGATGGCAGCATGAGCGTTCCTCATGCACGTGGGAAACGCTCAGCCGATATGGGCTTGCACTACTCGGGCAAGATCGTCAGCGACCTCCTTGACGACCGACGCGTGCTCACCTTCGACCATGATCCGTAACAACGGTTCGGTTCCTGAATAACGGATGACCACGCGACCGCTTCCATTTAGACGGCGGTTGTTCTCTTGAATGGCTTGGTCGATCTCGGGAATCGATTCCAAGTTCGGTTTCTGCTTCACCCGGAGGTTGACCAAGATCTGCGGCACCGCGCTCATTGCCTTGGCAAGTTCGGACAATGGTTTTCTGCTGCGTTTCATCAAGGATAAGATTTGTAGGGCTGAGATCAGTCCATCTCCGGTCGTGTTA
>JAOUGT010000241.1 GCA_029865485.1 Nitrospira sp. | reverse complement strand
AACCGCTTCCCTTTTTCCAGCCGACTGTCCTACCATAGGCGCGTGGTTGAAAAGAAAGCAAAAAAACTTCCGTTGCCGAAGGGGACTAAACGGCGGCGTAAACCGGTTGGTGCCTCGATCGGCCTAGCTGCGAGCGAACTCCAATCGGCCGCGCCGCCTGGTGCCGTGGCTGAGCTTCATCAGTCCATCGAAACGGATGGCGGGAAAGTCCTCTCGGCCTATCGTGATCCCTATGGAGGGCGGTGGCTCGTCCAGGCCGCCCTGCCGATCGACCTCGTCGAACCGACGCCCTATCAACGGAATATCTCCGATACCCACGTCAGAAAATTGGAAACGGTGATCGGGAAAATCGGTCGCTTTCTCGATCCGATCATCGCCGTGCGAATCGCCAAACCTGACCATGCGGCCAAGTACTGGACGCCGAACGGCAACCATCGCCTGTCCGCCATGCGGACGCTGGGAGCAAAAAGCATCATCGCCATCGTGGTGCCGGAACCGGCTGCTGCCTATCAGATCCTTGCGTTGAATACGGAGAAGGCCCACAACCTCCGTGAGAAGGCGCTGGAAGTCATCCGCATGTATCGGGAACTCGCCCAACTCGATAGGGCAACGGAAGACACCTATGCTTTGGAATTCGAGGAACCGGCGCTCATCACACTGGGCCTGTGCTACGAAGAACGGCCGCGATTCAGCGGCGGCGCCTACCATCCCGTCCTAAAGCGAGTGGAGGAGTTTCTGAAACAACCACTGCAGGCAGCGCTGGACATTCGTCAACAGCGGGCGAGGATCCTGTTGGCGCTGGATGATCTGATCGTCAAACAGGTCGAAGCGCTCAAGGCTAAGGGACTCACCAGTCCCTATCTCGAGAGTTTCGTCGTGGCCCGTGTGAATCCTATCCGCTTCCGTCCAAAAGACGCGCCCCCCTTGTCGTTCGAGGACGCACTCGATCGGATGACACAGGCCGCGACCAAGTTCAATCCCGATAAAATCAAAATGGATGACCTGGCGAAGTCGGGTGGAGCGCCTGACGAGGCTGAGTAGTTACCCTCTTTCTACCCTAGATTCCCTACAGCATCTGGACTACACTACCGCCGGAATTGAGGTGACCCACGTCGTTTATTCTCAACCAGTCTCTGTGGTGCATTCATGGCTCGTACGTTTCTGCAGATTGCTCTTTCGGTCATGCTCTTGGCTCTGACTCAGGTGCTCTGGGCTGATAACCTGGATTATCAAAGTCGAGGAGATCGCTCCGAGGGAATCAGGCCGAAACCCGTCGGGGGCTACGACATCGAACTGCTTTCTGTGCTCGTGGATTTTCGGGAAGCAGCAAGCGTGTTGCCTCAGACGCTGCGAGTACGCTTCTTCTTGAAAGAGCCGGTTGCAGTTCACCTCACTGTGAGGGAGCAGCGGTACGAGCATTACTATTGGCTCGACAAGGTCATTCCTCAAAGCCCTTGGAAGGCCGGCTTCAATGAATTCAGTTGGCCTACAGGTGATGTGTTACGGCAGGTCGATCCCAGGTTCCCAATCGATAATCTCGGGGTCGTGGCACGTCTCAAAGAGGGCCAGCCATCAGCAAATGAACTGATCGCGCCGGCAATCCTCTATCACACCAGATTACCCTCTACCGTGGCGGCGTATCTCTTCACCTTGAAGCCGGCTAGCGATGCGCGAATGAAGGTCGAGGTCTTTAGGGCCATGGGCGACGGGCCAATCTGGAGTAGCGCCGTTCCGCTTGCGGCGGGGGATCAGCCAGTGTCGATACGGTGGCCGGCGGGGTCTGTGCCAGCAGGCATTTATCGTCTCGTCGTATCTGGATATTTCCTCGATAACAACGAGCGGTTTACGCAAGCGGTACAGCTCTATCATCAACCGGTGGTGCAGTAGGCCTCGCGAGTGAGCCGTCGGATGACGGGCGGAGTGGAACGAGAGTGAGTCAGGTCTTCATCAGCTATGCAAGCGAGGACCGGCCCTGGGTGGAATCCTTTGCGAGAACTTTAGAGAGGCAGGGGTGGACTGTCTGGTGGGATCGACAGATTCCCACCGGACAGACCTACGACAACGTAATTTGGAGTGCTCTACAGGCGGCCTCTTGTGTGGTCGTTGTCTGGTCCAGCCATTCCATTGGGAAAGAGTGGGTGAAGGAAGAGGCCGGCGACGCTAAGAATCGAAACATTCTGTTTCCGATCCGGATTGAAGACGTCCAGCCGCCCTTCGGCTTTGGCCTCCGCCAGGTACAGTCGTTGATCGGATGGCACGAAGGAGACTCCCACCCTGGCTACGATCAGCTGTTGAGAGACATTGGCGCTGCGCTGAAGGAGCCTCGTCCGACCCCGGACGCCGACCGCTCGTCCGCGCGAGCACGACTCCGTCCGTACCTCTGGCTCATTGTGCCGACGTTGTTGGTGGCGGTCCTCGCGCCTGGGCTTATGATGTGGCGCGTGCCGACTCACGTGCGGATTGAGCTGGTGGTAGACCGAGTTCAGTTCAAAGTTGGCCAGATTGAAGGCGGGTGGAAGAATATTATGGGCCCACTCGATGTCGAGGCCGTCATCTTCAGCCGGTTTGCGAAGATAGACATGAGCCCCAAGTCCGTCGACGTGGCCGATCCAAAACAATATGATGCGGTGAAGAATGCCTTCCTCGATGTTGTCTGGCAACCGGTCCGGCTCACGCAGGATTCGTTGCAGTTCGTGGCCGGAGAGTCCGCATTGCAGCCGACCGTGACTATTCACGCTGATCCCCCGACAGCGAATACCAGGCGGACAGCGATTGCGCCGGCCGGTCGCCTAGACGCGGTGTCTGTGGTCGGAGGCTCCACGGTCATCCTTCATCGAGGAGGTGGAGCTGGGGCATCCGTCACTGCGGAAATCCTCGCCGAAGCGCCGAAGGCCAATCTGACACCGTCCTCGACCTACTGGGTCATGCCGCACCACACCACGGTCGAGGGTGTGACCGCTGCGGCCGCTGCTGATTCGAATGGGCGCATCTATCGCGTGTCGCCCAACGCCGGAAATCCGAGCATGATAGTGGAGGGTGAGGCGAAGGCCCTGGCGGTCTCGATTCGTCCCGTCGCAGGCGCCACCCAGGCGCTCGAAGGGGGCAGCAGCATTCCCATCACCGCGATCAATTTGTCCAAGCAAAATCGCGTTGGCGAGCGAGTATCGACCTTGACCGAAAAACAGGAAGCCGTCATCACGTATCCAGATTATGCCGACCTCCCGGCGGTGAAAGTTATGTCTCCCGATCTGCTGGCAATCGATGACCTCGATCGCGTTGTCATCACGCAGGTAGAATGGTCGACGATGGCTCCTGGTATCCGACTGGTGTTGGATGGCCGGGCCGGGCATGTGGCCAGCATGTCCGGGGAGTTTCAGCGGGATCATCGGTTGACGCGCTACGATGAACTCTTGCATAACACTCAACTCATGGCGCTGCTGGCCATTCTGGCGTGGGTCGTCCCGACCCTGATCGGTGCGCGGAAGTTGCTGAAGGAGGTACGGTGAATCTCGTGAGATGGCTGCGCAGCCTCAGTCTCCTCTCGTTCATCCTGGGTGCGACCATTCCCAGCGCAGCACAGACGATCGACGACCTTAAGAAGGGTGTGGTGAAGATCACTGCGCAGACGAAGGATATGGGCAAGGTCGGGACGGGGTTCGTCGTGCGAGTGGAAAAGGACACGGTCTATGTTGTGACGGCGGCGCATGTGGTCGAAGGAGATCCAAAACCACAGCTGACGTTCTATACTCGGCAAGACACCCAGTATCCCGCCACGGTTCGAAACGCGGAGGGTAAACAAGAACAGGGCTTAGCCATCTTGGTGGCCAAGGTTCCACCAGACGTCCTGCCGAGCATCGAGGCTTTGGAGATGGATATCACCACCAAGCTGTCTGGTGGAGAAGACATGGTGACGATTGGATTTCCACGAACGGGTGGGCAGTGGGCCGTCCTCAAGGGGAGTGTGACGTCCCGGGAAGGGCGGAGTCTGAATCTGGACGCCAATATCCAAGAAGGGAATTCGGGTGGCCCGATCATTCATAACGGCAAGGTGGTCGGGCTGGTGACGGCACGCGGGAGCAATTATGGATCGGGCGTCACTGCCGCCAGCGCACAGGACTATCTGGAAGGGTTCAACGTGACTCCACGAGCCGCAAGTGCGCGTGCGTCCGGTGCGACTGCCTCTGCCCCTGTGGCGCGGCAGAGTGTCGACCCACCGCCGAGCGATCGAGCGCGCCAGATCACCGGCAAGGATGGCGCGCCGATGGTGCTGATCCCCGCTGGCGAATTCATGATGGGCTCACGAGACGATGACAAGAGTGCAAGTAACGACGAGCGACCGGTCCATTCCGTCTATCTGAATGCGTTCTATCTCGATCAATATGAAGTGACGACCACGCGCTACGCCACATTCTTCCAAGAGACGAACCGAACAGCGCCACAGTATTGGTCTGAGCGAGTTTTGAAAGAGCATGAAAACAAGCCCGTGGTTGGGGTGCACTGGAACGATGCCGCCGCGTACTGCTCCTGGGCAGGAAAACGTTTGCCCACCGAAGCCGAATGGGAGAAAGCGGCGCGAGGAACCGACCAACGTCTGT
>JAOUGT010000240.1 GCA_029865485.1 Nitrospira sp. | reverse complement strand
GTATTGGAGATCGGAACCGGATCCGGATACCAAGCCGCCATCCTCGCTGAGCTTGTGGACAAGGTGTTCACAATCGAAATTGTGGAACCGCTGGCTCGTCAAGCAACACAGACGTTGGCAGAGCTAGGCTACAAGAACGTCCGAGTTCGCGCCGGGGACGGGTACCAAGGTTGGCCTGAAGAAGCACCGTTCGACGCCATCATCGTCACTGCCGCACCAGAACAGGTTCCTCAACCGCTCCTCGACCAGTTAGCTATCGGTGGCCGATTGATCCTGCCGGTCGGTCGTGACATCCAGACGCTCGATCTCTATCACCGGACGGCCGAGGGCTATCAGCGCAAAACTCTCACCTTCGTACGGTTTGTTCCGCTCGTTCATCCGAGAAAGTAGGAGTCGCGCGTATTGAGGGATAGGGCTCAGAGCGATCCGTCCGCACTTCCTCGCCGCATCGGCTGGTTCACTGCCGCATGTGTGCTCGTCGGCAACGTCGTCGGCAGCGGGATCTTCACCACGACGGGATTTATGGCGCGTGATCTTGGCCATCCCGGATTGATCCTTTGCATTTGGTTGATGGGGGGGCTGATCGCCCTTGCAGGCGCCCTCTCCTACAGTGAGTTAGGGACCGCCCTTCCGGTGGCCGGTGGAGAATACCTCTACCTTCACCGAGCCTATGGGCCATTCATCGGATTTCTGAGTGGATGGACGTCCTTCACGGTCGGCTTCAGTGCAGCCATCGCGGCAGGTGCCATGAGCGTCGCCGCCTATCTGAATCAACTCCTTCCGCTTGATGGTGAACAGGGTCTGCTCTCCACGGTCATCGCGCTCGGGCTCCTCTGGTCCATCACGATGTTTCACCTTGCTGGAATAGAAGCCGGTGGATTGCTTCAACGGACACTGACACTGTTGAACATGGGAGCCATCATGGCACTGATCATGGCAGGTGTGATGGGAGGGAAAGGCGACTGGACGCATCTCGGTCTTTCCGATACACAGGCTTCCCCAAGTATCGGACTGTCCATCGTGTCGTTGATCTTTGCCCTCTATGCCTATTCAGGCTGGAATGCGGCGGTGTATCTGGCGGGGGAAGTCCGCGAGCCGGCTCGCACCATTCCACGGGCTCTGATCGGCGGCACGCTGTTTGTCACGCTTCTCTATCTCGCGCTGAATGCATTCTACTTCTATGCGTTGCCGGTGACAGACTTGGCCCAACCGCCTCTGTTGCCCGTCACGAGCAAGGTGGCGGTGGCGTTGCTGGGCATGGACGCCGCACGATTCGTCACAATGATACTCTGTCTCTCGATTACAGGGGCCATGAGCGCCATGGTATGGGCGGGACCGCGAGTGTACTATGCCATGGCTCAAGACGGGTTAATCCCGTCGTACTTTTGCAGAACGTCCGAGACACGAGGTGCACCGATCCGGGCCATCCTTCTCCAGAGCCTCTGGGCCTCAGTCCTGGTTGTGTCCGGAAGCTTCGAACAGCTGGTGATCTACAGCGGGACGGTCCTCATGATCTTCAGCGCCCTCGCGGTGGGAGCAGTCCTGGTCCTACGCCGCAAAGAGCCTGACCTTCCCCGCCCCTATCGCACACCGCTCTATCCCTTGATTCCGGCATTCTTCATTCTGGTCTCAATGGTGATCGTCGGGAGCGCTCTCTATGAACGGCCGGTGGAAGGAGCGATGGGACTGGCGACCGTCCTGGCAGGAGCGCCGCTGTACCTAATCTGGCGCAGCTTCAGAGGGGCATCACGGCAAGCGCAAAGTTCGTCAACGCAGAAGAGCTGAAAGAGATTGCCACGGTGTATGGACCGACGCTGGGCCGATATTTGTCGCTCGTCGTTCGTGAAGCCCGCGTTGTCGACTTCGCGAGGCGCGCGTATCTCGCCGTGTAGGATTAGGATTGCGGGTTTCTGGTTCCGAGTTGCGGGACAGCAGCCTTCTTGAACTTGAAACGAGAAACTCGAAACCCTTCTTGCTTCACGAGGTACTCTCTCACCCGCTCTCAATGAGCGGCGCCTGGGCATGAACACCAAACCGCTCCAGCTTTTCCACACGAACACCAAGGAGACGAATCAATTTACCGTGGGGATTTTCCCGCTGGTCTAGGAAGGGCACGAAGAGCTTTGTCGCCTCTTCTTCCAAGACCTTCGGGTCGCATATTGGAGATGCGAGCGTATGACTGCGTGAGTGGGTTTCAAAATCAGCAAACCGCACCGTGAGCACCGCGCGGTGAAAATGCGTAAACCCTTCCGCGGCCACCCGGTGCATCACATCCTGACAAAGGGCTTGGAGCCGCCCGACCAGAAACTGCGAGTCACCGGTGTCCTGCTCGAAGGTTTCCTGCTCCCCGATTGATTTGGTCTCGTAGTTTTCTTCGACGGGAGTCTCGTCCCTACCATGCATCTTGTCATGGAAGTCCAACCCCCGTTTCCCGAACATGGCGCGTAGCTCTTCCAACGAGAACCGCCGCATGTCCTTGATGGTCTTCACGCCGATCTTGGTAAGTTCGGCTTCCGTCTTGGGCCCAATGCCGGGGATGGTCCGTACCGGAAGGGGGGCGAGGAAGACAGCGGCGTCTGCTTCCCTCACGACGGTCAGGCCGTCGGGCTTGTGCATGCCGGAGGCGATTTTAGCGATGAGCTTGTTGGGGCCAATGCCGACTGATGCGGTCAATCGTTCTTCTTCTCGAATCGCGGCTTTGATCTTGCGGCAGATTTCTTCGGCGAACGTGTAGGACTCACAGGAACTCAGGTCGAAATAGGCTTCGTCGATGCTGGCCTGCTCTACCAAGAAGATAAATCGCCGCAGGGTCTCCATCACATGGGTAGACACCTCCGCATATCGTTCCATGCGCACCGGGAGGAAGGTGGCCGGAGATTGCCCGCTCTTCCTGGCGGCTTCCGATAGACGCCAGGCCTTTGAGATGGGCAGAGCCGAATGGATTCCGTACTCGCGCGCCTTGTAATTCGCGGTGGATACCACGCCTCTCCCTTTCCCGTCGCGAGGATCGGCGCCGACCACAATGGGCAATCCGCACAGCGATGAATTTTCGCGCTCCTCGATCGCCGCGAAGAAGGCGTCCATATCAAGGTGGCCTACGATTCTCATGAAAGTTCACGCCTGTGAAGATGCCCCTGTCTGTGCAGGAGCAGGAGCAGCGGCCACGCTCCGTTGTGGAAAAAATCACCGATGCTCTGGCACAAGTGGAGTCAAACGCTACAGTCTCACTGGCAGAACATGCGGCAGAGTCCACGAAAGCGGCTGATATCTTTCCATAAGATCGCGCCTATACAAATCCGGTCTCTGGCATCGAACTTGTCCCTTCCTGTCACAGAGCTCCAGTCATGGGATGAGAAGCATAAAGTAAACCACAGAGCCACGGTTCCCATTTTTTCAACCTGAGGGTCCGATATGGTGAAGACAAAGATCGAGTTGCAAGGGAAAGGCGACGGCTGGCAAGTCAAAGACACCACGATCGACTACGACGGCCAAGAAGTTCAGCGACTTGGCGCGATTCTTCACGTGATGGAATACGAGGAGGCGGTCAAGGAAGCCAAACGCTGGACGATGCTCAAGGTCAGGGGGAGAAACCGCACGGAAACCGAGGATGACATCGTATGGGAGCTGGAGCCCTCACTGCCACCCAGACACATTCTGAAGCTGTAAGGTGCCTGTACATCAACTGGTCTAAACTCGCAGACTGCACATCTCCATGGGTGAACCACTCATCAAGGTGCAGATCTTGCCGTTCGAGGAGACCCCGCAACGGGACCTGACGGGATTGATCGAAGAGTTGGCGTCACTCGGCATAGAGGCGACCCTGCTCCCAAAGGCCAGCGTCGTGCCGCCCAGTTACAACCCGCAACGGAAGCAACACAATGCGGAAATTTTCTTGGATCGCGTCAGGTTGGCACCCGGACATTGCATACTCGGCGTGACGAATCGGGATCTGTATGTCGAGGGTCTGAATTATGTGTTTGGCCTCGCCGACAGCCCAGGGAAGGCCGCGGTGATTTCCCTGCATCGCCTTCATGCCGGCGCAGACGACATGTTATTCCGTGCGCGAGCCGTCAAGGAAGCGGTGCACGAACTCGGACACACACGCGGTCTTCGACACTGTGCGGATTCCCGGTGCGTCATGGCGTTCAGCAATTCGCTGGCCGACATCGATCGCAAGGGAAAAGAGTTCTGTGTCCGTTGCACACACAAGTTCCGTGGGCATTGAGCCTCATCATTCATGAGGGGGTTAAGCATGTAGCAACCGCACTGCCCTCAGACATTCCACGCATGCGGTACCTTACTTCCCTTCATTTGTCCAAACAAATGGGTGGGCAGTCCCGAGGATATTTCCCGTCACTACAATGGACAGTCTTGGGGATATTTCCCCCACTCCCTCTGATCTGTTCATCGCGATCAGTACGGACGTCGAACATTTCCGAATACTTACGGACTGCTTTTCCCGCGGCAGCTCTCGCACGATAGTTGCTCAACCTCTATCGTGAGAGTTCATGATCGTTATGGGACGCATCGGAGGGGGATGATGGCTTGATACATAGAGGGTTAACACGTAGATTTAAAGTATGTATATGTGAAGGTTGCATTCACCTGAAGGGGAAG
>JAOUGT010000046.1 GCA_029865485.1 Nitrospira sp. | reverse complement strand
TCCATCGTTGCCTGGTCTCCTTACTGTTTCACTGCCCACTAGTTATTTCCACGTCCAGCAGCTTCTCAACCTCCGCCAGAATCACATCGGCGCCCGCCAAGTCCATATTCCCGACTCGCTGCCAACGAATAACCCCCTGCTGATCAATCACATACACATTGGGAATAAACTTCCCTCCGCCATACAGCCTGTCTGTAACCTTGGTGGGATCAAGCAGATAGGGGTAGGTAACTTTCACCGGGAATTCAGACAAGAATTCGCTGACCTCTCGCTTGGCATTGCCTGACGAATTGACACCCAGCACTGCCACGTTCTTGCCTCGCGTAGACTCATGGACTTTTTGTAACGCGCTCCCCTGCACCATGCAAGGCTCACAGATGTGAAAGAGTCCCAGCACCACCACCTTCCCCTTATGCGACTCGAGCGACAGAGGTTCACCCATGAGCGTGCTGAGAGTGAACGGGGGAGCCTTCTCTCCGACTTGGAATACCCCTGCTGCAATTACCGATGTTGCACCCAATCCCGAGAAGAGCAGTAGTCCACACGCCAGTATAAGCCGTCGCATCTCGATCTCCCTTATCAGCGAGTGCTCCCGGTCTCACAAACACCCAACACTGAACCAGCCACCGAGCCAGTGGATGGCACATCGTACCATGGCAAATTTTCGAGCGGCAACCACGTGGCAGGGAGAGGTCTAACTGGTGACGGAGCTTTCTACTGGTTCAGCATGTCCCTGAGCTGGTCCTTGGCATCGCCTTCAAAGCGCACGAACTCGAGTCCGTATCGATCCTCTTCCTTCCACCGGACAATAGCGAGAGCGATGACAATCGACGGTCTGGCACTGGGGGGTTGTACATGAAGACTCAAGCGCGCGCCAAGCGAAAGTTGAACGGCACTCTCGATCTCACCACCGGCGAGCGTCAGATTCGTCACGGTTCCACGACCGGACACATCGTCTCCGGTGAACGACGCCGGATAGTCGACCGGCACACGTGGCCGACTTCTGTTTTGCAACACGTTCTTCTCGTCGTTCTCTGATGCCGCCATGCGTTCCTATGGGGAAGTGTTCAGCGCGCCGTCTCGAAGAGGCCTAGCTGCAACTCTTCTGCGCGAGTGAACGGGATGGGATACCGTTCGGTAAAGCAGGCCGTACAGTACTGATCCGGTGTTCTCGGCGCCGATTTCAACATACCATCCAAGCTCAGATACGCCAAACTGTCGGCCGTGATGTACTTGCGGATTTCTTCGATCGAATGGTCGGAGCCGATCAACTCCTTCTTGGTCGGTGTGTCGATACCATAGAAACAAGGTGAAATGATCGGCGGGGAACTGATTCGCATGTGGACCTCCTTCGCCCCGGCCTGTCGGATCATCTTCACGATTTTCCGGCTCGTCGTGCCACGAACCAAGGAATCATCGACGACGACCACACGTTTCCCATTCAAGACTTCTGGCACGGCGTTGAGCTTGACCTTCACGCCGAAGTGACGAATCGACTGCTCCGGCTCGATGAAGGTCCTCCCGACATAATGGTTGCGAATCAACCCGGCTTCAAACGGCACACCCGCCCCTTCGGCATAGCCGAGCGCCGCAGGCACGCCGGAGTCCGGCACGGGGATGACCACATCCGCCGGTACCCATGACTCTTGAGCCAACTGTCGACCCAATGCCTTCCGGATGGTATAGACCGCATCATTTCCAAAAATGCGGCTGTCCGGCCTGGCAAAATAGACATACTCGAACACACACATAGCCGGAGCCGTCTTGGGAAACGGATGGTGGCTGTCGAGTCCTTGATCGCTGATCACGATCAACTCGCCCGGTTCCACCTCTCGGACATATTCCGCATCGAGCAAGTCAAATGCACAGGTCTCGGAAGCAACCACCCAGCCGCTCCGGAGCCGACCGATACAGAGCGGCCTCAGTCCGTAGGGATCCCGTGCGGCAATGAGCCCGTTATCGGTCATCAATACCACCGAGAAGGCCCCTCGCACCTGACTCAACGCATCGACCACCCGCGCAAGAAATGAACCCGCGCGCGAATGCGCGATGAGATGGATGATCACCTCACTATCCGACGTTGATTGAAAGATCGCCCCGTAGGCTTCCAACTCATGCCGAAGCATCTGGGCATTGATGAGATTCCCGTTATGCGCGAGGGCCAGATTGCCGAGTGCAAAATTCACGGTCAGCGGCTGCACATTGTTCAAATCGTTGCCGCCGGTGGTGGAGTAGCGGTTATGCCCGATGGCCATGTGACCGGGCAACTTCTCCAGGACCGACTTGTGAAAAATGTCGGCCACAAGGCCCATGCCTTTGTGAATGCAAAACTGTTCCCCGTCTCCCGCCACGATCCCGGAAGCCTCTTGACCTCGATGCTGTAACGCGTACAGTCCAAGGTACGTCAGATTGGCCGCCTCTTCGTGGCCATACACGCCGAAGACCGCACACTCATCGTGAAATTTATCGGGAGATATGATCGGCAGTTCTTTCTGCATGATCCTTCGTGACTCAGACGATTAGACGTGATTCAACGATCTCTCCAATGTACATGCCCATCGCTCGAACAAGCCGGACACCGGCTGATCGATCAGACGTTCCTCTGTCCCCTCATGCCTGACAGAGATAACCAGGCGATCACCCGAAACCGTGCCGATCACATCGGCCGGCACGCCGAATGATTTCGCACGGTCGAGTACAGCCTGGCGATGACCCGGTTTCACAGAAATGACAACGCGAGACTGACTCTCTCCGAACAGGACCGCGTCGTTTCGAATCCGGCCCTTGGTCAATGTTACCACAGCACCTCGAGTCCATTCGGATCCCGATATACAGCTTTCAGCCAGCGCCACGGCCACTCCCCCATCCGAGCAATCATGCGCCGATTGCAGAAGCCCCTCACGAGTTAGCGACAGGACACAATCGTGAAGTGCCTTTTCCACATCCAGATTCAGATAGGGCGGGGAACCCTGTTCACGAGCCTGCACCACCTTGAGATACTCCGACCCTCCCAAATCCTCCCGAGTGTTGCCGAGCAAAATGATGTCGTCCCCTTCCGACTTGAACCACTGCGTCATCGTCCGCTCCGCATCCTCAATCAGTCCGACCATACCCAACATGGGAGTGGGATAGATCGAGAGCCCGTTCGTTTCGTTATAAAAACTGACATTTCCGCTCACAATGGGGATCTCAAACCGTTCGCAGGCATCCTTCATACCTTCGATCGCCATCACGAATTGCCACATGATATCGTGCCGCTCCGGGTTGCCGAAGTTCAGACAATCGGTCAACCCAATCGGGCTGGCGCCTGAACAGACAAGATTCCGCGCCGCTTCTGCCACCGCGAGACGAGCGCCTTCATAGGGATTCAATAGACAATAGCGGCTATTGCAATCGACCGTCATCGCCACCGCTTTGGTCGTACCCTTGATCCGCACCACAGCCGAATCGGATCCCGGACGGACCATCGTATTGGTCCGCACCATATGATCGTACTGTTCGTATACCCACCGCTTACTGGCGATCGTGGGAGATTCAAGCAATGCCGAGAGCGCCGTATTCGCGTCCTTGACATCGGGAATCAGGTCATAATTCAGATTGGTCAGCATATCTTGATACGCCGGAGGCTGGTAGGGCCGTTCGTAGCGAGGACCGTCGTCAGCCAATGCCTTCGCCGGAATCTCCGCAACGACCGATCCTTGATCCAAGACGCGCAACATTCCGTCAGCGGTCACTTTCCCAACCACCGCGACATCCAGATCCCACTTCCGGCACACCGCCACACATTCCTCTTCCTTGCCGGCTTTCGCCACCATCAGCATGCGCTCTTGCGACTCGGACAACATGATCTCATAGGGCGTCATCCCCGGCTCACGTCGAGGCACGACCGTGAGATCCAGCTCAATTCCATTCCCGGCGCGAGAGGCCATTTCGCAGGATGAGCTCGTCAATCCCGCCGCGCCCATGTCTTGAATCCCAACGAGCAGATCACGCTCCATCAGCTCAAGACAGGCTTCCAAGAGCAACTTCTCTGTAAAGGGATCGCCAACCTGCACTGTCGGGCGTTTTTGCTCCGATTGGTCGTCAAACGAATCGGAAGCCATCGTCGCCCCATGGATGCCATCGCGACCGGTCTTTGAACCAAAATAGATGACAGGATTCCCGACTCCGGCCGCCGTGCCACGAAAAATCTTGTCTTTGTGGGCAATCCCAAGGCAGAAGACGTTGACCAGCGGATTGAGCGCATAGATGTCGTTGAACACGATTTCTCCACCGACCGTGGGAACCCCCATGCAATTGCCATAGCCGGCAATGCCGGCAACGACGCCCTTCATGATATGGCGATTCTTGGCACTGTGTAATTCTCCGAAGCGCAGCGAATCGAGCAGCGCGATCGGTCGCGCACCCATGGTGAAGATATCGCGCAGAATGCCACCGACCCCGGTCGCCGCACCTTGATAAGGTTCGATGAACGAGGGGTGGTTATGCGATTCCATTTTAAAGACCACGCAGAGCCCATCACCGATATCAACCGCACCGGCATTTTCACCTGGTCCCTGTACGACACGAGGCCCGGTCGTAGGCAGTTTCTTTAAATGTACGCGCGAGCTCTTGTACGAGCAGTGCTCAGACCACATCACGGAAAACATCCCGAGTTCCGTGAAGTTTGGCTCACGACCAAGAATCGCAATGATTGTTTTGTATTCATCGCCCGTCAGATTGTGCTGCGCGATGAGTTCTCGGGTAATCGGTGGCATGCTAGTCGGCATCCTCTCTTAAGGAGTCACAATCGTCATGGCGTTCAAAGAGGACGGTGTGGGCAACCTGCCGTTCAACTCAACGATGCACATGCCATGCGTGCGGTGATGACACAACAGGACCGGCGAGGCACCGATTCTGGCCCCGCCGGTCCGTGAGTCTAGCTCGTAAGACTATAAAAGTCTCTTACTGCACTTCTACTTTGACCGTCGCTTCAGCGGCTAACGTCTGATGATCTTTATCTGCCGCCACGACCTTGATTTCATGTGTGCCAGGGGTCATCCCCTTTACCGTCTTCTTATCCCAACCCTTTTGGTACTCTCCGTCTACGAAACAATGGGCATGCGTCGCCTGACTACCCTTCGTCAACTCGTAGACCAGTTCGATATCTTTCCCCACCTTGGCTCCTGCGGCCGGACTCTTGATCGTGATCTTGCTGCCGTCATCCGTCGCGGCAAATCCATTGATCCCGAGACCAAACGTCAACATACCCACAGCCACCAACATTGCACCTACACGGTTCATTATGACCCTCCTCCTTTATAATGAAAGAACTGTGTGACTGATCCTCATCAACAACCGCAATACTTTACCGCGAGTTTTCTCCATCTTCAATCCTCTCGAACAGGACTGAGGCAATCGCCGCTGGGGCACTCATTGGGTTCCTACTAGCTTCTTTTGTCCCATCGAGGCAATCATCGACTGAAAGAGCGCACGCCCGTCTTCACGACCCAATGCCGCCTCAACACAGCGCTCCGGATGCGGCATCATTCCCAGAACGTTCCCCCCCGGATTGCAGATGCCTGCGATGTTGTCGAGTGAGCCATTCGGGCATGCCTCCGGCGTCACCAGGCCACCCGCCGTACAATATCGAAAGATCACTTGGGCATTCGCTTGAAGACCGGCGAGCGTCACGGGGTCGGTATAGTAGTTTCCATCCGCATGCGCGACAGGAATTCTCAGAACTTGGCCCGGCTGGTACAGACTCGTAAACGGCGTGGCGGCATTCTCGACCCGGACATAGACATCTTTGCAGACGAAATGCAGCGCACGATTGCGCAACATTGCTCCCGGCAACAGCCCGGCTTCCAATAGGATCTGAAAGCCGTTGCACACGCCGATGACCAACCCACCGTTCCGGGCAAAGCTTTTGACCGCTCCCATCACGGGAGAGAACCGAGCAATCGCCCCGGTCCGCAAATAGTCGCCATAGGAAAACCCACCCGGCAAAATAACCGCATCCAGGCCGGCTAGGGACGTCTCCTTGTGCCAGACCATCGTCACATCATGACCCAGCACGTGTTTGACCACATGCGCACAGTCGTGATCGCAATTACTGCCTGGGAAAACGACGACACCGATATTCATATGACCTCAAGGAGCATATGAGGTATGGCCGATGGCATCAAACACGAGACAAGATAGTCTGCGGTTGGATCATAAACCAGGTGCTGGCAGCCACGAGCTCCTACCCCAACTCGTACCGATATTCTTCAATGATCGTATTGGCCAGGAGCTTCTCACACATCGCCTTCACCTCCACCTCAGCCTTGGCCTTGTCGGTCTGATTGAGGTCCAGCTCCATGTATTTCCCGACACGGACATTGGCCGCATCCTTAAAGCCCAGCGAATCCAGCGCGTGCTCAATGGCCTTGCCTTGTGGATCGAGAATCCCCTGTTTCAGCGTCACATGAATTTTGGCCTTCACAACCCACTCTCCCGCTTCTCCTCGGCTTCATTCAGCCGATCCACGTATTTTTTAATCCACAGAATCACGGCGATCGTCAGCCCGCCGCAAAACACCAATCCCACGAACGCCCATCGCCACGGCGACTGGTTCAGCCGATAGGCCATCACGCCGACGATGGCCGCCCAGACGACCACCGACGCGATCAGCCCATAATTCAAGTACGCCCGCAGCATTCTTCTTCCTTCCCTCTCCCCCAAGGATCAGGAGGGAGGCTGAGCCTTGCCCTGCGACATCACGGGAACTCGAGCCACCGCACTCGCTGAGCCTGAGCGCTCCGCCTTGCGGACGGCTTGCGATGTTCGAGGTTCCGTTCAAGCTCCGCTTGGAACGGAACAAGTTTCGCATGCCGAGCGACGGCGAAACGTTATGCGGTCGAGTTGCCGTGCGTGAGCCGGCAAGGTTCAGCGTCCCTACGACCCACACACTCGTTTCAACACCTCCTGATATGCCTCCTCGATCTTCCCCATGTCCTTCCGGAACCGATCCTTATCCATCGACTCACCGGTCGTCGTGTCCCACAGGCGACAGGTGTCCGGAGAAATCTCGTCCGCCAGGATCAATTTGTTATGGAACACACCAAACTCGAGTTTGAAATCGACCAGCTGCATCTTGCGTTCGGCAAAAAACGGCTTCAGAATCTTGTTCACCGCGTGCCCCAGGTCGCGCAACTCGCGTAAGACACCAGGTGTCGCGACATTCATCAACCGCAAATGGTCGTCGTTGACCAAAGGGTCTCCCAGAGCGTCGTTCTTGTAGTAGAACTCAACGAGCGCCGGATCAATCTTATTGCCCTCTTTCAATCCCAGTCGCTTCGCCAAACTGCCTGCCACCGTATTCCGCACGACGACCTCGACGGGTACGATTCTGACGCGTTTCGCAAGCATTTCTCGATCGTTCAGCCGCTCCAGAAAGTGCGTGCGTATGCCGCCCTGCTCCAAGAGTCGGAACAGCCGTTCCGAAACTTTGTTATTGATCACCCCTTTTTCGACGATGGTGCCACGCTTCTGTGCATTGAAGGCTGTCGCGTCGTCCTTAAAGTACTGGACGACCTGGTCGGGATTCCCGGTCGAATATATTTTTTTAGCCTTCCCCTCGTAGAGCAGTTCCCCTGTTGCCATGATCGACCCTCAGCCTTCAGCTCACTGAGCCAATGATTCAATAACCTCGTCGACGGATTGCAGCACCCCTAAAAGAGTGGGGTGACCGATTCGACGAACATACTGAAACTCTTTCACCTTCTCAAGCGACAGCACTAGCTGATGAAAGTCTTCCAGCTTCGATGTTTCAAAATAGGTAATGAAATCAATGTCATCCAAGCCAGTCGAGTGATAGAGTTTCCGTTTCACAGTCTTGAGGTACGGAAGTGCGGCTACGGTATGCTCCTGCATCATCGTCGCCTGCTTCTCACGATCCAGCCCCCACCATTCGGCCGACTTCTTGACCGGGATCACGATCACATAGGGTTTCTGACCCACCTCGTTCGAAGACATCAGGTCCGCCTTCATCTGCTCAGAAAATCCAGGAACATAGGTTGGTTTCTTTGTCAGCCCATGCATGATTCCCGCTGTTTTGAGATGTCGCCCGAATTGGCTGCTCTTCAAGTCGAGCAGAAACGCCTGGATGTGATGGAGTTCCATCGCATGGATGCGGAATAACACATCGGCATGATCAGAAAGACCGCGAAGCAGGTACAGATCGATCGCCACATGCTCCCGATGCTGCTCCACCACTCCTTTGAGCGTTGCTAGACGAGCAATACGGACCGAGGAGTCGATCTTCCCCCACTGGTCGTCGAGCGCAAAGACGGCAAAACTGCCATAAACCCCCGGATCAGTGAGGAGCTTCTCTCGATCCACCCCCGCAGCAACGGGAGCACCCCAGAAGCCCACGAAGAGCACGCAACATATCGCTGTCCTGAAAAACACGAGAGTCATGACCTCGATCCCTTCTTCTTGATGCCGGACGACGATCGCGCCCGTCCGAACACCCGTCGATAAATTTGGTCGAGATGGCGCAGATAGTACTGCGGGTTGAAACAAGTAGCAATCTCGCGCCCGTTCAGGTGTCCTGAGATAAAAGGATCCTTTTCTGCCAATTCTTGCAGCGCGCCTCCTCCCCGCCACGAGGCCATCGCATTTCGCTGAACCGCTTCGTACGACTCTTTTCGTTGCGCGCCCTTCTCGATAAGCGCCAACAGCAGCCGCTGTGAATAGACCAATCCCCCGGTCAGTTCCAGGTTTCGCCGCATGCGATCCGGATAGACGACCAGATGCTCGATGAGATCCGTGACCTTGGCCAGCATGTAATCGATCAGAATCGTACTATCCGGCATGATCACCCGCTCCACCGACGAATGACTGATGTCACGTTCATGCCAGAGCGCGACGTTTTCCATGGCGGCCACACTGTTCGCCCGTACGAGTCTGGCCAGTCCGCACAAATTCTCCGAGACGATCGGGTTCCGTTTATGGGGCATCGCCGAAGATCCCTTTTGGCCTTCGGAGAAATACTCTTCAGCCTCGAGCACCTCCGTCCGCTGCAGATGACGAATCTCGGTGGCGAACTTCTCGATACTGGCTGCCAGCAGGGCGAGAGCCGTCGCATAGGACGCGTGGCGGTCTCGTTGGACCACCTGATTCGAGACGGGATCGGCCTTCAAGCCGAGCTTGGCACAGACATACTCTTCAATCTCGGGCCCCTGATGCGCAAAGGTCCCCATGGCACCGGACAATTTGCCCACCGCAATCTCGTTTCTGACTGATCGCAACCGTGCCTGATGGCGACCGACTTCCTCATACCAGAGGGCGAGTTTCAGGCCAAAGGAGATCGGCTCCCCGTGAATACCATGAGACCGCCCCACCATCACCAAATCTTTGTAGCGGAATGACTGCCGCTCCAAGACCGCCTGCAGCCGTTCGACTCCACCCAAGATCACATCCAGCGCCTCGGTCATTTGCACGGCCAGCGACGTATCGACGATATCCGAAGAGGTCAGCCCCATGTGAAGAAACCGATGGTCCGGTCCAACCGTATCCATCAGTGATTCCAAAAAGGCGATCACATCATGTTTGGTGACCTTCTCAATTTCAGCGATCCGGTCGAGGTCGATTCTGGCCCTCTTTCTGATTCTCGCCGCCGTTCCGCGGGGAGCCTGTTTCGCCTGTTCAAATGCCGCGCAGGCCTGGAGTTCGACTTCCAGCCAAATCTCATATTTGTGTTTCAAGTCCCAGATGGCCTTCATGTGGGGACGTGTATAGCGTTCAATCACCGTCTGCTCTCCTCCACGTCGGTCGATTCGGATCCGCCCGCTTCGCAGCCAATCGTGACTCGGTGGCCAACGCTTTGTCCAGCACCGCATTCACAAACTTCGAGGCATCGTCATCGCCGAAGCTCTTCGCCAACTCAATCGATTCATCCATCGTGACCTTCGCTGGGACCTCATCGACCCACAACAACTCGTACAGTCCGGCACGCAGAATATTGCGATCGACGATCGGCATGCGATTCACCGTCCAGTTGGTCGCGTATTTGGCGATGGTAGCGTCGAGCTCCTTCTGATGATCCAGCACCCCGCGAACCAACTGCTCGGCAAAGGCCCGCGACTCCTCGGACACGGAGTACTCACGCCAAAACTCGTCTAGATGAAGCTCACCCTTCCCATGAATGTCGTGCTGAAAGAGAATCTGCAGGGCCCGTTCGCGAGCCTGATGACGGCTACCCATGGCCAAACAACTGACCGGCTGACACGGAATCAGGCTGACCAGCGAACCCACCTGACAACGCACTGATCATCGTGTTCTCCTCAATCGAGCCTGCCCATTCTGACTCGTCAGATTGGAACCTGTCACGTTGTCAGCCTCTCCTCGAATCCTCCGCATGACCTTCACCATCTCGATCGCAGACTCTGCTGCCGCCCCGCCACGGTTGAATTGCGTCTGGTCCGCGCGCGCCTCTGCCTGCGCCACCGTCTCAGTGGTCAACACGCCAAAAATGATCGGCACCTCAGTCTCCAAGGCCGCCTGGCCGATCCCACGGCTCACTTCTTCGCAGATGTAGTCGAAGTGGGGGGTATCGCCGCGAATGACGGCGCCTAAACAAATCACCGCGTCAAAGCGGTTTGCCCGTGCCATCGTACGAGCGACCAGGGGAATTTCAAACGCTCCTGGTACCCGCACGACCTGAATGTCGTTCGGCGCCACACCACACTGTGCCAGCGTATCGGTACAGGCACGCAACAGCTTGCCGGTGATCCGCTGATTAAATCGTGCCACCACGATACCGAACCGAAGTCCCGCTGCCGCACGTGTTTGCTTCGCCATGAGTTCCGATCACTTCACATTGATCCACCGGCCGATTCAGAATCCCGCCGGTGCAGCCCACGCCTCTCAGACTTTCTTGAGGAGATGCCCTAGCTTCGCTTTCTTCGTTCGAAGGTACCGCACATTCGCCGCACGGGGGGCAATCTCAATGGGAACACGCTCGACGACCTTGAGGCCATAGCCTTCGATCCCGACAATCTTCCTTGGGTTATTCGTAATCAACCGAATCTGACGCAGACCAAGATTCGCCAAGATTTGGGCACCGACGCCATAGTCACGGAGATCGGCCTTGAAACCAAGCTGCAGATTCGCTTCAACCGTGTCACTGCCTCGATCTTGCAGTCCATAGGCCTTAATCTTGTTGAGCAACCCAATGCCTCGGCCTTCCTGATTCAAATACAAGAGGACCCCTCGTCCGTCCTTCTGAATGATATCCATTGCAGTATGGAGCTGGTCTCGACAATCACACCGAAGCGATCCCAGTGCATCGGCGGTGAGACATCCGGAATGGACGCGAACAAGCGTCGGTAGGCCGCCCTCGACTCGTCCCTTCACCAACGCAATGTGGGTCACGCCGTCGATCTGATTCTCAAATGCGACCGCCTCGAATTCGCCGAAGGTCGTGGGCAGTCGTGCACTCGCCGCCCGTTTGACGAAGGTTTCCCGATGCATTCGGTATTCAATCAGGGCCTTCACCGTCACCATTTTCAGCGTATGGGCCTTGGCAAACTTCGTGAGCTCGGGCACGCGAGCCATCGTCCCATCGGTATTCATGATCTCGCAGATCACCCCGGCAGGCTTGAGCCCGGCTAATCGAGCCAGGTCAACCGACCCTTCTGTTTGTCCGGCACGCCGAAGCACACCCCCTGTTTGCGCCTTGAGGGGGAACACGTGTCCAGGCCGAGCGAGATCACTCGGCTTAGACTTTGGGTCGATTGCCACATGAATGGTCGTCGCTCGATCGGCGGCGGAAATACCGGTCGTAATGTCTTTGCGCGCATCGATCGAGACCGTAAACGCCGTCCCGAACGTGGCGGTATTCTCCGCAGCCTGCTGGGGCAACTGCAACTCCTCCACCCGCTCCGGTGTCAGGGCTAAACAAATCAGTCCCCGGGCATGCTTCGCCATGAAGTTGATCGCCTGAGGGGTGACCTTCTCCGCAGCGATGACGAGATCACCCTCGTTTTCGCGATCCTCATCGTCGACGAGGATGATAAATTTCCCCTTCTTGATGTCGCGGATCGCGTCTTCGATGTGATTGAACGGGCTAGGCATACGGTACCCAATCTAGCATTTCAGGCCGAACCTTGAATATGATTTTTTTGCTGGCGGCTCAGCACTACGAGGAGGTTCAGGAGGGAAGATTCACCGGGGATGATCCGTTCGGGCGTAATGCCACCATCACAGTCCCCCATGCACAGACCGCAAGCCCGGCAAACAGCCAAAACCCTAACTCGTAGCTCCCTGAGAATTCCTTCATCGTACCGATGAGAATCGGCAGGAGAAATCCTCCCACGGCACCTGCCGCGCCGACCACCCCCGAAGCCAATCCGATGTCTTGGGGAAACCATTCGGCAACCAACTGAAAGACCACGCCATTCCCGAATCCCATCGCTGCCGTCGCGACCACCATCATGGCCAGACCCATGGTGTGGGACGGGCTGATGACAGCCACCACTGCCCCCGCGATAGCCGGCAACACATAGTAGAGCGCCCGCAGTCCCCCTCGCCGATCCGCCACAAACCCGCCGACCGGACGGATCACACTACCGACCAGCCCGCAAAAGGCCGCCACGACCCCAGCCTGAATCGCCTCGATCTGATACACGTCATGCAGCAACAGGGGGATCAGACTACAGAGCCCCACAAACCCCCCAAAGGTGACCGCATAGAGAAAGCAGAGCCAATAGGCCGATCGCTGCCGGATCAGTTCCGCAACATGGTGCCACCAGGCCCCAGTACGGGTCTCTGAAGCCTGTGCCATCCGTGGGACCAGTAACTCAAACCCGACCAGCGTCGTGGCAACAACAGCGGCCATGATCCCACAGACCTGATGCCAGTCCATGACGGCAGCCCAGCGTGGGGCCAAGAAGAGGATCAGCACCGTCCCGATATTCCCAGAGGCTGCGATGCCCAGAATGAGTCCCTGGGCCGGAGGCGGATAGGCACGGCTGGCGATAGGAAGCGCCACGGCAAAACTCGCTCCAGCCACCCCGAGTCCGAGTGAAAACAGGAGTGCCGTGCCATACCCGCTCACCCCGCCCCATCCCCACAGAAGAACGAGCAACTCCACGACGAGAATCACGACCGCCGTCTGCCGTGCGCCCAGCCAATCGGCGCTCCATCCGGCAACCATTCGTAACAGGGCCCCACCGAGGAGCGGGACAGACACCAGCCAGGCGATCTCGGCATCGGTCAGCTGCAGAGCCGTGGCGAGAGGAATGCTCATCGCCGCGACAAGCAACCAGACCATAAAACTGATCGTGAGATGCAGCCAGGCTCCGACCAACGAAGGCCAATGGCCGCTTGTGAGAATCCTCCAGATCTCAGACACCTGCCCCCCATATTGAGCCAGGCACTATAGGGGAGCCCCGCTGATTCGCGCAAGAGACGTCTGCCGCGTCACCGTGTCATCCCATATCGTGCACGCGACCTCGGACAGGCAACGCCGAATCGGCTCGACCGGCTTCAAGAGACCCTATCCTCATTCACACCTCACCACCCTCTCCTCCGGCCTCAATCAGTAAGCCTCAGGCTCGTCCGTAAGACATCCTTTGCACGGCTCATTTCTGCTATAGTCACGCTCGCAATGAGTGACCAGGACCGCTTACAAGACGAGTCTGGTGACACCCTCGAACCAGAAATCCTTGAACCGGCAGATGACAAGGAGATCGAGGCCGACGCGGCGTCGCTGGTACTGGATATTCCTGCCTCTGACAGCTCCCAGCCCGTCGACAGCACTGCCGTGGTGCCGGTTACCACGCTGCAACAGTACCTCGCCGAAGTCCGTCGCCACCCCTATCTTTCGAAGGAAGAAGAGCTCCAGCTCGTGCAGGAATACCGCATCCACGGAAGCCGGGAAGCGGCGGTCAAACTCATCATGGCCAACTTACGCGTCTCCGTGTCGATCGCGGCCGAGTATCTCCACACCGGCGCCGACCACATGGACCTCATCCAGGAAGGCAACGTCGGGTTGATGCAGGCCATCAAAAAATTCGATCCCGCCAAGAACGTCCGCTTCTATGCCTATGCCGCCTGGTGGTCGCGGGCCTATATTCTCCGGTACCTCTTACATACCTTCCGGCTGGTGAAAGTCGGGACGACGCAGGACCAGCGCAAGCTGTTCTACAACCTCAAAAAGGAAAAGGCCAAGCTCGAACGAGAAGGCTTCGCCCCCGACACGAAGCTCCTCGCGGATCGTCTGAATGTGCGTGAACGCGACGTGGTTGAAATGGATCAGCGCCTCGGCAACTGGGAGCTTTCACTCGACCAACCGATCGGGGAAGATCAGGAACACACCCTGCTCGATGTCTTGCCGTCCCACCAAGAGCCGGCAGACGAACAGCTCGCCGACCATCAGTTGAAGACCCTCTTTCGGGCCAAACTCGCGGAGTTCATTCACACACTGGAAGAACGAGACGAAGACATTTTGAGAAATCGCATTTTGTCAGAGCATCCCCTGACCTTGGATGACCTCGGCGAGAAGTATGGCATCACCAAGGAACGGACCCGCCAATTGGAAGCGCGTATCATCAAGCGACTCCGTGACTTTGTGAAGAAAGACATCAAGGACTTCGATCATCTCAGGACATAATATTCGCCTCCCTTCATACGCGTGCCCATAAGATAGCTGGAATCCTTATTTCGCAATGAGTTACAACTGGCACACCACTGCTGATAGGAGCGCTGTAAAAATTCATTGTAGTCCCCTCTTGACTTGAGCAAACAAAGGGCTATCTCATCTTATGGTCAGAGAGTCCCAGGCTTCTGGGATCATAAGCGGGTCCGGTCCAAACTCTCAAACCGTCATCACCTTATTCGAGTTAACTTTCATCAGGAGGAGGTTCTGCTATGGGTACAGCTGAGAAGGAAAAGAAGAATATCGCCAAGGGTTTCCAACCCCTGGGCGAACGCGTGTTTGTCACCTATACCGAAGAATTGGAACGGACTGCCGGCGGAATTTATGTGCCGGATTCAGCCAAAGAGAAGCCGCAACGGGGCGTCGTGCAAGCGGTCGGCAAGAAGGTGGAAAACGTCAAGGTCGGCGATCACGTCCTCTTCGACAAGTATTCGGGTAGCAAGCTTCGCATTGAGGATGAAGAGTGCTTGATCCTCAAGGAAGAAGACATCCTGGGGATCTTCACCAATTAACCGACGAGTCCCCACCATCAACCAGAAGAACAGACGCAGAATCGAACACGATAACGAGGAGGAATCCACATGGCAAAGCAACTTATGTACGGCGATGCGGCACGGGCGGCCATCCTGAAGGGGGTGAACCAGCTCGCAGACGCCGTGAAGGCAACACTCGGTCCGAAGGGCCGGAATGCGATTCTTGATAAGAAGTTCGGCGCTCCGACCATCACCAAGGACGGCGTCACCGTCGCGAAGGAAGTCGAGCTGAAGAACCCGTATGAAAATATGGGTGCGCAGCTGGTTCGTGAAGTGGCCAGCAAGACCAGCGACACGGCTGGTGACGGCACCACCACCGCCACCGTATTGGCTCAGGCGATCTTCCGGGAGGGCGCCAAGAATATCACTGCCGGCGCCAATCCGATGGAGATCAAGCGGGGCATCGACAAGGCTGTCGAGGCCATCACTGCCGAGCTCAAGAAGCTCAGCAAGCCTTGCCAAAACAAGACGGAGATCTCCCAAGTGGGCACGATCTCGGCCAACAACGACAAGACCATCGGTGACTTGATCGCTGAAGCCATGGAAAAGGTCGGCAAGGACGGCGTCATCACTGTCGAAGAAGCCAAGTCCATGACGACCTCCTTGGATGTCGTCGAGGGTATGCAGTTCGATCGCGGCTACATCTCCCCCTATTTCGTCACCAACGCCGAGCGGATGGAATGTTCCGTGGAAGAACCCCTCATCCTGATCAACGAAAAGAAGATCAGCAGCATGAAGGATTTGCTTCCGTTGCTCGAGCAAGTCGCCAAGATGGGCAAGCCGCTCGTCATCCTCGCGGAAGAAGTCGAAGGGGAAGCGCTAGCCACCCTTGTGGTGAACAAGCTGCGCGGCACCTTGAATGTGGTGGCAGTAAAAGCTCCGGGCTTCGGTGATCGCCGCAAGGCCATGCTGGAGGACATTGCGATCCTCACTGGCGGCCAGGTGATTTCTGAAGACATCGGCATCAAGCTCGAGAACGTCAAGCTGACCGATCTTGGGCGCGCCAAACGCGTCACGATCGACAAGGACAATACGACGATCGTGGAAGGCTACGGCGATGCCAAGAAGATCGAAGGCCGCGTGAAGCAGATCAAGGCTCAGATCGACGAAACCACCTCCGACTACGATCGTGAGAAGCTGCAGGAGCGGCTGGCGAAGATCGTGGGCGGCGTGGCCGTCATCAATGTGGGCGCCGCGACCGAGACCGAGATGAAGGAGAAGAAGGCCCGCGTCGAGGACGCGCTGCACGCCACCAAGGCGGCAGTGGAAGAAGGGATCGTCCCTGGCGGCGGTACTGCGTACCTCCGCTGCATCAAGGCCCTCGATGGGATCAAGGATGTCCCGGCAGAGCAAAAAGTCGGACTCGACATTGTCCGACGTTCGCTCGAAGAGCCGCTCAGACAGATCGCCGCGAATGCCGGTGCGGAAGCATCGGTGGTCGTCGGCAAGGTGCGGGAAGACAAGAACGCCAATGGTGGCTACAACGCCGCGACGGACGAATATGTCGACATGATCAAGGCCGGTATCATCGACCCGACCAAGGTCTCGCGCTGCGCGTTGCAGAACGCCGCCAGCGTGGCGGGATTGATGCTCACGACCGAGGTCATGATCACCGAACTGCCAGAAGAGAAAAAGGAAGCGGCCGGCGGCGGGCATGGCCACAGCCACGGCGGCGGTATGGAGGGGATGTACTAATTAGCTGACGGCTACTAGCTGACAGCTGATGGCGATGAAGGGCTCGGTGGGTAACCACCGGGCCCTTCGTGTTTTCATATCCCCTTGGAACCCCTTGGCCACTATGAAATAATCAGCCCGTGGCAAAACCATTTCAGTACCACTTCACATGGGACCCGGTGAAAGCCAAGCAAAACCTCCGCAAGCATGGAGTTGCATTTGATCATGCCGCTACAATCTTTCAAGATCCAGAGACCTTATCGGAATTTGATGAAGAGCATAATCACGTAGAGGACCGATGGATCTCGCTGGGTTCAACGGGTGCGGGAATACTGTTGGTTGTTTGCCATACGTATGAGGAGACTTCAGAAATGAGCGCACGAATTCGTATCATCTCTGCGCGCAAACCGACAAAGAATGAAACGAAGTATTATCGGAGGAAATGACATGAAGCGAGAATATGATTTTTCAAACGCGGTTCGAGGCAAATTCTTCCGAAAAGGAGCTGAGCTGAACTTCCCCATTTATGTCGATGGCCCCATGCACAAGCGACTTGAGCGCCTGGCTAAGCGAAAAGGGAAACCGGTGACCGATCTGGTGAATCAATTGCTCAAAAGGGACCTAGAGTTGCTGGAAAGCTTGTCGTAAGCTGGGCAAGCAGGCATTGCATGTGAGGGCATCTCGTTCTACATGAACAGCAGCGATTTGACAAAAGTCATCCTTGGAAGCAAGGAAGATCAGGTACTGACAGACATCGCCGACAGGCGGATGGCCACGTTTGACCGAAAGACCGCAAAGACCCATGCGGAAGTGTGGGGTACATCGAAGCGTTCGAAGCGATGAGTGTCGTTCTTCATCTACTACCACCCCGCTGTCGGTGAGGAAGACATCCTCAGCATCCCGCGTAACCTTCACCGACAGATTGCAGACGCTATTGAAGCTCGTCTGACGGCTCGACCGCACCAATACGGATCACCTCTGCGGAAGACCCTCAAAGGCTATTGGAAACTTCGCGGTGGAGACTACCGAGTGGTGTACAAGTTGGAGAATGATGACGTGTTGATTCTAGCCATCCGGCACAGAAAAACAGGCTACGACGATATCCTACGCAGAATCGATCAGGACAACTAGCGCCTGCCACTACTCGCAGACATCTCCAGAGCCATAACAGCAACCGATCGGCTGGATGTGAAACAAGAACACGACTTTTCTAACGCTGTCCGAGGCAAGTTCTTTCAAAAGGGAGCTGAGTTGAATGTCCCCATCTATGTGGATGGCCCCATGCACAAGCGTCTGGAGCGCCTGGCCAAGAGAAAGGGGAAGCCGGTGGCCGATCTGGTCAATCAATTGCTCAAGAGGAACCCGGAGTTGCTGGAACGCTGGTCGTAGTCTGCCGCACCAAGGAAAGTCATGGCCCTCCAGCCATCCATTCCTTGGTCAGTTGTTGCGCATCATGAACTTGAGCGAGAGTCATTCGTTTTGTCAGTTCATCACGAAGCTGCTCCCCCGTCTTTTCGTCCTGCCTTGCTCCCAAGTGAGGTAGGCTCGAAAAAGTGGACGCCTTCAACCTACACTGAGAGGGCTGGAGGTGTGAGATGGAACAGGTCCCGCGACAGCAGTATACGAAGGAATTCCGGGAGCAGGCCGTGCGGCTGGTCTTGGAACAAGAGGTGACGATTCCGGAGGCCGCCCGACGCCTGAGC
>JAOUGT010000238.1 GCA_029865485.1 Nitrospira sp. | reverse complement strand
TGAGAAGAATCCCCCCGTGAAGGCAGAAAACGCCAAGGCTCGCTCAAGCGTGACTGCGACGGCTACGTGGCCGCGCCCTTGGATCTGCTGAACGGTTTCATTCGGCCCCAATGCTTCGCTGAACCAATGGCCGCGACTCTCTTGAAACCCATGGACTCGTCGATTGGTCTGGACCAGAAGCACACGCGGTAATACCCGCTCTTGCTCGACCTGTTCCTCGACTCCCAGTTGCACCTCCGTCCATCGGTGTAAGGCAGAAGAAAAACCCAACAATCGGCGATTGGTCTGAGCAAAGCCAGCTGGCCCTTGTGCTGCCGTGGTGACGACTGTTTCGTTGACTCCCAATGGTTCCTCAATCGGACTGCCACCTCCAGGTAACGCCACGACCCTATCCTTTACGACGGTGATCAGGACATCGACCGAGCGGACTTGGGCGAAAGTCGGATAAGGGTACAGGGCGGCTATGATCAGGAGGGAGAGCCCCCAGTGTTTGATGGAAAGCGCTCTCGGTATCCTGCTTGTAGGGCTGGTCCTGTGTTGCCTTGTCATGCAACATCATACTAGGAATCGAGCAGGAGTGTCTGCGGGCTTGCCTGCTGCGGTTTTGTCTCGAGTGATCGGAATGATGAGGGGATGCTGGTTCAGAAAAGCACAATGCCGTCGCTCCAGCTGAACCGACGGCGTTCGTTCTTCAGGAGCCGTAGAACTGGTGTGGTGTTACACCGAGGGTAGTGTCAGCAGTTTCTTCATCTCGCAGTGGGCCAACACGACGTCGGGGGCGCGCTGCAGCGCTTCAAAATAGCTGCGTTCATACCCATCGCCCAGTTCGGAGGGTCGAATGAGTCCTCGGATCTCCGTCAACAGGACCGCGACATCATCAACCGTTGGTTGATCGTTCCCATCGAGGAGCTCGTCGATACGGACGACCATGTTGGAGAGCGGATGGAGCCAGGTAAACCAGGGGTCGTTCATCACTAGCTGGAGGAGTTGGCCGGTGGAATCCACGCGACCATAAATTCGCTCATAGGTCAGTTGCTCGGCGACAATCAAGGCTTTGTGCAAGCCCAAGAGTCCATGCCGAACATCGGCCAAGGTCCGCCGGAGTGGATTGGTTTCTCGGACGTCGCTGTGCTTCGATGAAGTAGCCATAATGGTTAGCAGCTCGGTTGAAGATTATGGATTTCAGAGACCATTGCTCTTTCAGTGACTCGCTAGGATTCTTATCGGACGGCAGCCGGTTGTTCTGTAGTCGTACTCAAAGGCTTAGGCGGAATGAGTGTCGGCCCTGGGCAGTCAGGCCTCTGCGATGTCCTGCCAGGATGCCCCGAAGCGTCCATCACCGTTCTGCAACCGTAGCGGGTAAGATGTCTGAGGTCTGCTGCTGGTACGGATGCTGCTTCGATTGGTTCTGGAAAGGCTTGTGATTGTGAGGGGTTAGCAGGTTTCCATAGAATGAAAACAGCTCGCCGGTCAGTCGAGCCGTCTTGTCAGGATCGGTCGGACGTTTCCGTCGGATATA
Source organism: Nitrospira sp. (assembly GCA_029865485.1). Classification (GTDB taxonomy): domain Bacteria; phylum Nitrospirota; class Nitrospiria; order Nitrospirales; family Nitrospiraceae; genus Nitrospira_D. The sequence continues at coordinate 3,104 of JAOUGT010000238.1, read as the reverse complement.
GTCGTTCAGCACGCGTCCTTCAGCCGTCTTGTGGATATGGGGCTGGCTCAGGTTCATGCGGTAGCGTGCCACGGCGTCAGCCACTCGGCTGATGAAAATGACCGTTCCGTCTGGCTCGATCCCCTCGACGATGCCGACATGGGTGAGGGGATCATTGAGCAGCCCGTCCCCGTTGAAATCCCAGGTGTTATCAAAGAAGACCAGATCACCTGGGCCTACGTCCGTGTCTTGATGAAGGATGCCATGTTGGCGGACATGGTTGTGGATCAGCCGGACGCCGTTCGCATTGACCGCGGGGTGGTTGCTTCGGTACAGGTCAATTCCGTGCTCCAAGAAGATGGCACGAGTCACTCCTGCGCAATCATAGTGAATACGCCGGCCTTGGATGGTGATAGTTTTTGATCCAAGCAACCGCACGGCAGACTGAACAATGGCGGATCGGCTGGGAAGAGAGGTGAGGAGAGGCACAGAAGCAGGCTCTTGGGAGATGAACGGCGGTTGCGGAATGGTGATGGGTAATGGTGATCGGTCAATGGTCCCGCTGGGGCCTTGCACAGGGATGGACGACTGAGCGACCGTCCGCTGTGGTTTTTGGATCGACGTGGCGCAGCCTGTCAGGGTGGTGAGTGTGACGGCAACCACGATGACAATGTGTCCCATCGGTCTTCCTCTCACTCTCGGACGCTCAGGAGCCGCCCTTCGGCCGTCTGGGTGATCCGGCTGAGATCCGGTGGCAGTGTTCTGTTTCCTGTGTATCGATGACAATGAGGGGATGCGAAGAGCGCATGGGTGTCCGGAGATCATGGATGGTGGTTGAGAGAGTCATCGGACAAAAATGCTAGCACGAGGTTGGAGGATGACCAAGAAAACCGCAGATTGTCACGGGGGAGCAGTGGACCTGGGTGCGTTGACCGTCCGTTGCACTCAATGGGGATTGGTCAGGGTGAGGGGGAGACAGGCATTGCTTTCAGGCCAGTCTCCACGGTTCCCATGAGGGGCTGGAGCTCCGGCGAGGGATGATATTGCGAGGTCTCACTCGAAGCGCGCACGCCGCAGGGCTGTCGTCGCAGCGTTGGTGAAGGTGGCTATCCCTGAACCAAGCTAAGGAGCGCTTCGTGAGTGGGGTTACGTCTTGTGAGGATTTTCAAGCGCCTTATTGATCTCGCTGATCAGGCGGCGCTCGACTTCCGTGGTCTCTTCGTGACTCACGCTCAAGATCCTGCCTCCCTGTGCCACCCGTTCGAATTCTGCTTTGACACCAAGCTTTGTCACACTGTCCGGAAGCGCCTCAAGTGAGACGAGATATTGATTGCGTGATCCCGTCATCTCAAGCGTTGCCGGGGTGGAAATCTTGCGTTCGGTCACATAGACTGCCCGTTGATCGGTCTTGACGCTGACTTTCAGGTGATAACCATTGCGGGCCAGCGCATCTTCCACCACTTTGGCCACGGTGGGCATGGGCCGGGGCAAGGTATCGGACTGCGCACCTTTTTCTTCGATTTTCAGGGACTCTGCCATCTGTGCGGCGATCATTCGTTTGGTCTCGGCCAGCTGCAGCTCCATGTGCTCGGTGAGCCGTTTCGCGTCCGCTTTGGTCACTTCCATGCTGCTCTTGGCGTCACGGAGCTCTTGATTGAGCAGATCGATCTGTTGCTGCATCACCTTATTCCCGTCCTGCAAGGAGCCCAACAGGGATTCTTGCTTCGCCAATTGCTTCTTGAGTGCGTCATTCTCCACGCGAAAGGGATTCTCCCGATTTCCATCGGGTGCGCAGCCAAGCGCCATCATGCACCAGACGATACCGATTCCCAGTGACCGTGGACTGACCAGCCTTGTATCCTGCACGTGTGCTCCTCCCAGTTAGTTGGTAAGATTATCTACGCTTCGGCGCAACTTGTAAATGCGATATCGGAATTTTGATCATCAGGGCGGTTCTTCGACATGCGCTCAGTCGTGAATGTGATGGCGGCCTGTGCGATGCTAATGCCTTTTCTTTTCGGAGAGTTGACTTCTGCGATGGAGAGAAGATTGGTTGATTCTGCGGTTTCACCAGAGGATTACGACCTATACGACCGAATTATCGAGGACAAATTTCTTACCTCGCAGATCCAATTGGTCTTACTGGAACGTCTGACCGTCTCACGGGTCGTGCCGAACGAGCCAGAATCCATGACGATGGGGTTTTTTCAGGAGCAGGGATTCTTTCATGGTCTCTTGCCACAAGAGCTGGTCCGCGATTTTGTCGGTGCCAACCAAATACCAATCCGACTCGAAGGCCGATTCCAACTTGGGGTGCGCTACCGATTTGTATCCGGGGAACAACACGAAGATGTCGAGGCACACCTAGCGCTTCCTGCGATAAATGGGCATAGGGTGGCGGTAAACGCGTCCTCTATGCTTGACCGTCTGGCGTTCTCGCGTGTGGGGCGAACGCTGAAAAACGATCAGGCCCTCGTGTATGTCGAGAATAGGCGCCGCGATGGAACCGGAGCAGGGTTCCTGGTCTGGTTCCATCGGCGGGAACAAGGATGGGAGCTTTTCGATACCGAGGTGGTCTGGACCATCCGCGATCGAGCCGATGAGGCAGACCATCCCTAACTTGCGCCGTGTTGTCATCTCGCTGTAGCATGCGGGTCCTATGGCTTCGCTGATTCGAAAGACGTTTTCAGTCCCGCCGCTTGGGTGCAATTGCTCGATCATCGGTGATCCGGTCACGAAGCAAGCAGTCGTGATCGACCCCGGTGGGGCGGCGGAGCGAATTCTCCATGAGGTGCAACAGTTGGGTCTGATAGTGAGCCACATTCTTCACACGCACGCCCATTTCGATCACTTTCTGGCGTCCAGCGAGATTAAGCGGGCCACCGGCGCGACGATTTGCCTCCATCATGATGATCTCAAACTCTGGGAGAACCTCGAACTGCAATGCCGTATGTTTGGGGTGTCCTATCTGCCGGCCCTGTTACCGGACTACTGGCTCGCGGATGAGGAAACGGTCATGCTTGGACAGGCGCCGATCATTGCGCTCCATACGCCGGGCCATACGCCGGGGTCGATGAGTTTTCATGTGCCCAATGATCAGCTCGTACTGGCTGGTGACACACTCT
>JAOUGT010000045.1 GCA_029865485.1 Nitrospira sp. | reverse complement strand
GAATATGCTATAGTCCGATCAGCGCCTCAGCGGCCAGGTCCTTGAATAGAGGGCAGGAAGTCTAAGGTGCGACAGGCTGGCGGAATAATCTTCGAGTTGACATAATATACGTTATCAGAACATGGCATTCGAGCTGCTTGACCGAGTCCATAAGGAACTGTCGATTACCGGACATGCCTTTTATGAAGGCATCTTATCGATTTCCGAAGTCGTCAACCGCAAGGTTGAGATTATCCGCCTGCACTGGCAAGCGTCCTCCTTACTCCAGCGCATCGATGAGGTCACCGCTCGAGTTGGGCAACTCGTCGCCGTGCAGGTGTCCGATCGACTCCACTCCAGACTTCAATCGGATTCGATTGTCTACGCCGTTGATGAGGCCCTGACCGATGCCCGTGCCCGCGTGCACGAGCTGAAACGAGCCTTGGTGCGCGTCGATGCACAAATCCGCGAACTCAAACTTGAAGCGATCCATCAAGATTTGCTCTTGTTGCACCACGACCTGACGGTACGATCGGCTGGGATCGAACGGCTCGCGGTGGTGCGCGACGCTGCTGCATCCGGACAACCGCTGAGCGCTATCCCCAAACTCCTCACATCCCACGTCGCCACCATTCTGCGGGGGCCCTTTCTCTTGGCTCCCAACAGTGAGCTTGTCCTCCGACCGGGCGACATCGTGATCGTGATCGGCCCTCAAACGGAACTGGATCAACTCACGCACTGGTTTACGGGACAGCGCCCACTCACCCCAACACTGACACTTTCCTCGCCGGGAGTAGGCACAGGAACATAAGATCAGTTACAATGTTCCTTCATGGCACCGATGACGTCCCGTAGCGCGTGCGTCCTTTCTCCCGTGCCTCTCCTCATCCTTATCCTTTCCCTTCTCGCATCGGTCTCTTTCGTGCCGACAGTCGAAGCCGTCAATGCCGACTCGCCCGGCATACGCATGCTCGAAGAGATTCAAACCGTCATTACGGAACTCGCCGAACAGGCCAAGCCCTCCGTCGTCAACCTCTTCCCTATAACGACGGCGGGAAAACTCCGTGACGCCTCAGGAGAACGAATGCCCAACGCATCGGGTTCCGGTTCCGGTCTGATCGTGAATAGCGAGGGACTCATCGTCACCAACAACCATGTTATCGGCGATGCGACGGAGATCGAGGTTCGCTTCTCGGATAAAACCAAGCTCATTGCGCAGGTGATCGGCAAGGATCCGGATACGGACTTGGCGCTACTCAAAGTGCCCACCGATCGGCCGCTTCCCAGTGCGCCATTCGGCGATTCGTCCGGCGTCAAAGTCGGTCAATGGGTACTGGCGGTCGGAAACCCCTTCGGCTTGGACCGCACCGTGACCCTCGGCGTCGTCAGCGGCATCGGTCGGGAAAACATGAATCTCTCACGGTACGAAAACTTCATTCAGACCGATGCCTCCATCAATCCAGGCAACTCCGGAGGGCCGTTATTCAACCTTCGTGGCGAAGTGATCGGCATCAATACGGCCATCATCAATTTTGCCCAGGGCATTGGATTCGCGATTCCGTCGAACATGGCCAAGCATGTCATTGAACAGCTGTTGGCGAAAGGAAAAGTCATCCGCGGATGGCTTGGCGTCGGTATTCAACCCCTGACGGCGGACCTCGCGAAGAAATTCGGCGTCTCCGAGGGCGAAGGGGTCTTGGTCAATGAAGTCTTCGAGAAAGATCCTGCCGCCGAGGCCGGCATACGACCGGGTGATGTCATCGTCCGGATCGATGGGATCATCGTCGATTCACCCAACAAGCTCTCTCGATTGATCGGGACACTGACTCCTGGTGCCAGCGCCAAGATCGACGTGATCCGGGATCTGAAGCACCTCACACTCGCCATTCTCCTCACCGAACGCCGCGACACAGCAGCCGTGCCCACGGCTCCCCACGCCCGCGTGGAGATCAAACTTGGAGTGGAGGTTCAGGAATTGACGCCCAGCCTCGCTGAAAGGTTCAAACTTCGTGAAGCCAAAGGGGTTGTGATTATGCGAGTTGAGCCGAACAGCTTGGCCCATGCCGAAGGGCTGCGCGAGGGCGACCTGATCAAAGAGGTGAACCGTGCTGAAACCTCTTCGCTCGCTGACTATACTGCAGCTATTTCCCGATCGAGACGTGGTGACACAATCTTGCTGCGCGTCCTTCGAGAAACCCGCGCATTCTATGTCGTGTTGAAGACCTCCGACTAATTCACGATGGTCCATCCCCTCGAAGAACCCACTCCGAACGTATCAAAGAGCTCAGCGTGCAACTGACCGTTGAGAACTCAACCCACATGGCACAACGTACTTCGTGGTTGTGCACACAGCACAAACATGAACACTGCAACAGTTGGCCGAGACGCTTCACGTCTCACGCGTTACGAATGACAGGCTAGTGTTCCGCGTGTGACGCAACGGCCTGTCCTTCAGCTTTTCGCTTCTCCAGAATCTTTCCGACGAGCTCCCGTGGGACTTCGTCGTACTGCGCAAATTCCATCGCATAACTCCCTCGGCCGGCGGTCAGGGCATTCAACGCAGTGGCGTACCTGAGTAATTCCGCCAGCGGCACCAGCGCCTTGATCTGCTCCACATGATCCTGCGCATTCACGGAGAGGATTCGTCCCCGGCGGGCATTCAAGTCCCCCATCACAGCCCCAACCGCCTCAGTCGGCGTGTCGATCTCGACTGTCATCACTGGCTCCAGCAACACGGGATGCGCGCTCTCCACGGCTTTTCTGAATGCCATCGAGCCTGCGATCTTGAACGACATTTCCGAAGAATCGACCACATGGTAGGACCCATCATAGACGGCAACCTGAAGATCGACCACCGGACAGCCGCTCAATGGTCCCTCGTGCATGGCGTCATGCACACCCTTTTCAACCGCCGGAATGAAATTCCGAGGAATGGCCCCTCCGACGACTCGATTCTCGAAGGCAAATCCCTGTCCCCGCGACAAGGGCGCCACCTCAAGCCAACAATCGCCGTACTGCCCGTGTCCCCCCGTTTGTTTTTTGTACTTCCCCTGTGCCTGTGACTTGGTCTTGATGGTTTCTCGATAGGGAATCTTTGGCGTATGGAGGATGACGTCAACTCCAAATTTTCGATGGAGCTTTTCCAGCGCAAGGTCGATATGGAATTGCCCCATTCCGCTGAGCACCATTTCTTTTGTTTCGTCGTTTCGAGAAAATTCCAGCGTCGGATCTTCTTCAATCAGCTTGTGCAGTCCGAGACTGACCTTATCGATATCCGCCTTCGACTTGGCCTCGATCGCATAAGACAGAATCGGCTTCGATAGACCAAGACCTGGATAGCAGAGCGAATTTCCCTCGTGCAATAACGTATCGCCGGTGTGGGTGTCCTTGAGTTTAGCCATCGCCACGATGTCTCCCGCTTTGGCTGAATCGACCTGCACATGCCGTTTCCCCAAGACTCGGTAGAAATGGCCAAGTTTCTCCCGCACATGCTGTGAGGCATTGAGCACCGTCGAGTCAGCATGGACGCTGCCCGACACCACACGGCAATAGGACAATCGACCGACAAATGGGTCGATGATCGTCTTAAAGACATAGGCAGAAAATGGTTCCTCGACGGTCCCCTTCCGCTCACACCTGTCATGGGTCTCCGGCTGGATGCCGGACCAGGGATGGGCCAGACCACGCTCAAACGGCGATGGAAAAAGGCTGACCATGGCATCGAGCAGAGACCACACCCCCACATTCTGCGTGGCCGATCCGGCATAGACTGGAAGGAATTGCCTCATGACAATATCTCGACGCAGTCCTTCCAAGAGAGCTGCGTCACTCAGATCGCCCTCCGCCAGATAGGCCTCCAGCAGTGTCTCTCCACTTTCTGCTACAGCCTCCACGAGCTGGGTCCTGGCTCGGCTCAAGCTCTCCGCAAGCTGCGTTGGAACCGGAAGGAGTTCGGCTTTCGCCGAGCTCGGTCCGGATCGCACGAACTGTTTGAGCCGCACATCAACCACACCATCCAATGTCCCTCCGGCCTTGACCGGCACCGTCAGGGGAATCGGCATACAGTCGAGTTGATTGCGACACATTTCAAGGGTGCGCTCAAAGGACGCGCCATCCTTGTCAAGTCCATTCAGGAACAGCAGGCAAGGAAGTTCTAAGTCTTTGATCCTTGCCCATAGGCGAGCGAGTTCTGTACGCACTCCGATTTGTTCGGTCATCACGAGCACGACGGCATCGACGGCACGAAGCGCAGCCATAGATTCACCAAGCAACGCCAATGCGCCCGGGGTATCGATCAAGGTGAGCTGGGTATGACTCCACGAAAACTGGAGCAGGCTGGCGCTGGTTGACGTACGATGACGGAGTGCTTCAGGCTCAAAATCAGAAAGGGTCGTTCCCTGCATGACGGAGCCAAGTACCGGACTCGCGCCTCCCATGTACAACAAGGCCTCGCAGAGAGACGTTTTTCCTGCACCTGCACTGGATACGATCGCTACATTCCTGACGGACTCTATACAGGTCGTTTCCATGTTCGGTCCTCCTTGTGCCGCGATGATGTGTTACGCCATGTTCCTCCTCACTGTTCTACCGTACTCCGGCTCATCAGCATTCCAAGAGTGTCATTCCGCACCTACTGTTCCGTCAACCACCCTTCATCTGCAAAACTTACATAGCGACCATCCCCGAGGATAATATGGTCGACCACACGGATCCCCAACAGCCGTCCAGCTTCGACAAGACGGCTTGTCAGGTGCCGATCCTCTCCACTCGGTGTGGGATCTCCACTGGGGTGATTATGAAGAAGAATTACAGCCGCCGCCGACTCACGGACTGCCAGGGCAAACACCTCACGCGGATGCACGATGCTGAGTGTGAGGCTTCCTTCGGACACGGTCACCTCTCTGATGACGACGTTCTTAGCATCAAGCAGGACGACCTTAAACAGTTCGTGCTTCACCTCGCGCAATAACGGGTGAAAGTGCTTGTAGAGATCCGCACTCGATGAGATGCGCGTCCCGGTTGAAAGTGGAGCGGCGAGTGACCGTCTCCCCAGTGCCAAGGCGGCTTTGAGCTGAGCCGCCTTGGCAGGGCCGATTCCAGGGATGGTGCAGAGTTCGTCCGTCCCACAGGCCGCGAGTCCTCCCAACCCACCCATCCGTTCAAGAAGTTCCAGTGCAACCTGGACGGCGGATGCATCGCGACGGCCGGTTCTCAGCAGAATCGCCAACAGATTGGCATCGGACAGGGCTTCGGGCCCCTTGGTAAGGAGACGCTCCCGAGGTCGCTCGCCTTGGGGCCAGAGCGCAATGCCCTTTCCGCGCCCTTTTCCTGCCATGACAGCCCTCGTGATGGACAAAAAATTGACGAGCCGGACTCTTTTGTACCGTCAATTTCCTGAAAATACCCGATTCCAGTCAATTACGTAAATCGTAAGTTATTGAAAACGCACGGAATGACAATTTGGTGCAGCTCTTGCTTAAATTCGCCGTCAGCTGTGAACGTAACCACCCTGGGAGGACTCAATGGAATGTCCGAAATGTAAGGGAATGATGATGCTGGAGCGGTTCTCGGACTTCTTTCTCGTGTTTTATGCATGGAAATGCATCAACTGCGGCGCCATTATCGACCGAACCATTTCCAATAATCGCCGAAAGAGTCTGGCTGCTCGCGAGTCTCAGACCGTCGGAACGCGCTAACACGATCGACCATTCGGGCTCGCCTTACGAGCCCGCAGGGCCCCTGTGACAACAGCCCCCGATGATCACAGGCGTTCCTTCACATCGCGCACGGGCGGGACCATTATAGCCTTCCCACAAAAGACGGTCAAAGCTCGACGTGCACCTCCCCTGTAGGTCGAACGAGCACTCCTCGACCGTTATCCGTTTCGCCGTCAACACCACGACTCCCATCCTCAGTTTCTTGACCCCTGTAAAAACGCTATGTTAGAGTTAATCGTAGTAGGATTGATGTGGTGCTGTGCGGAATGCGTGTGATTGCAGGGACCTACCGCGGAAGACGCCTCTATGGGCCACGGACACAGACACTTCGCCCAACCGCTGATCGAGTTCGAGAAGCGTTGTTTTCCATTCTTGGGAATCGGCTGCCGCACAGTCGCTTCTTAGACCTCTATGCAGGAACCGGCGCGGTCGGAATCGAGGCTCTCAGCCGTGGCGCAGACCATGTCACCGCCGTCGAGTCGGACAGGGACGCCGTGAACCTTCTCCAACGAAATCAACGCCTGTGCCAGATCGGGTCAGAGTTGACCGTCCGACCTTACACCGTCGAGCAGTTTGTTCAGCGCCCGGACCACTGGAATGGCCCCTATGATGTGATCTTCGCCGATCCGCCCTACGCAGAGACGGCAAGACTGTCCTCGTTCTTGACTGAATCCATGGCTCAGTCACTCTTTGCAACGGATGCCTGGCTGATCGTCGAACATGGGGGAAAGACCGCAGCGCCCACGGCGCTCGGTCCCACCACCCTACGCCGACAGTATTGCTATGGCGACACCACCCTATCACTCTACTGCTGTCCCGATCTTCACACGACATGAAAACTGGCATTTACCCCGGCACATTTGACCCAATCACCCACGGGCACACCGACATCATCACTCGTAGCCTTCGCATGTTTGATCGAGTGGTTGTGGCCGTGGCGCCGAATCCATCCAAGCATCCGTTGTTCAATGTCACCGAGCGCGTCGAGATGGTACGACTCGTCATGAAGGACCTACCGCAAATCGAAGTCACACAATTCGAGGGCTTGTTGGTCGACTACGTCGAGCGGTCCGGGGCCAACGCCATTATTCGCGGCTTGCGGGCGATTTCAGACTTTGAACATGAATTTCAGATGGCGCTGATCAATCGAAAATTGGCCAAAACGGTAGAGACGGTGTTCTTAATGCCCAGCGAAGAGTACTCGTACCTTTCGTCGACCATCATCAAAGAGGTGGCACGGCATGGAGGTGCATTGACCGAGTTTCTTCATCCTGAGGTCGCACGCCGTCTGAACGATCGTATCCGGAGTCTCAAATCATGAAACTTGCTGCCCGTGTCAGCCGTATCGCTCCCTCCCCTACGCTCGCCATGGCGGCCACCGCCAAGGCCATGGCCGCACAGGGGTTGGACATCATTGACTTTTCCACCGGAGAACCGGATTTCGACACACCGGAACCGGTCAAGGCCGCAGCCGAGGCAGCCATTCGTGCGGGATTTACCAAATACACCCCCTCCTCGGGCATTGACGAGTTGCGTGGCGCCATCGTCGAGAAGCTGCACACTGAACTCGGGGTCCGGTATGACAAGTCTCAAATTCTGGTGTCCTGCGGCGCGAAACATTCGCTGTATAACCTGGCGGAAGCGTTGCTCGAAGCAGGTGATGAGATCATCATTCCGACGCCCTATTGGGTCTCCTATTCGGATCAAGCCCTCTTGAACGATGCGACGCCGATCCTCATGCCGACCAGAGAGGATGAGGGCTATGCTGTTCGTCCGGCTGAACTCGAACGGCTCATTACGCCGAAGACAAAAGCCATTCTAGTCAACAGCCCCTGCAACCCGACCGGGGCCACCTATGATCGAACCACGTTGGAACAGATCGCGGCGGTGGCGGTTCGCCATGATCTCATCGTGATCTCCGACGAGATCTATGAAAAAGTCCTCTACGACGGAGCCACACACCTGAGCATCGCATCATTGGGACCGGAGATTGCGGCACGAACCGTGATTATCAACGGAGTCTCAAAGGCCTATGCCATGACCGGATGGCGAATCGGCTATGCGGCAGGTCCGAAAGAGCTCATTACGGCGATGGGCAATATCCAAAGCCAGAGCACCTCGAATCCTTGTTCAATCTCGCAGAAGGCGGCTGTCGCCGCGCTGCGCCTTGGCGAACCATTCACGCTCAAGATGGTCGAAGAGTTTTCCCGTCGGCGGAAGACGATCGTCGAGGGACTCAACAAGATTCCAGGTGTCACCTGTTCAATGCCTCGCGGCGCCTTCTATGCCTTCCCGAATATCAAGGGATTGTTGGGGAAACGAGGACCTTCAGGTATGATCAGGACTCCGAATGAGATGGCCAACTATCTCTTGAACGATGCGCACATTGCGGTGGTCCCTGGCGAACCATTTGGTAGTCAGGACCATCTGCGGCTGTCGTATGCTACCAGCATGACAAACATTACCAGAGGACTTGAACGACTTGGACAAGCCTTTGCCAAGCTGGTATAAGCCATACGCAACTTGCCAAATGGTACTGAGCACGGAGACATGATGGAGGAAGAACGCACCAATGCCGACGTATGAATATCAATGTGATAGTTGTCTGCATCGCTTTGAGGTGAAGCAGAGCATCAAGGATGACCCTCTCTCCGCTTGCGAGCGATGTGGGAAAGCGGTCAGACGCCTCATCTCGTCACCGGGAATCATGTTCAAGGGAAGTGGGTGGTATGTGACCGACTATTCGGACAAACTCAAACCACCTTCAGGTGGCGGAGGGGAAACGACACCGAAGAAGGCAGAGGAAAAGAAAGAGTCGGCCGCGCCGGCAGCTACGACGACAACCACACCAGCCTCTTCCCCAACGCCGGCGTCAGGCTCAACCGGTTCCACGACAACCACGTCCTCTTCATAACGATCGGCACAAGCTATCGCACTCCGATGGATCGTGGAGCGGGATGCTTACCTCCGGAAGATTTTGTCGCTCCCTTGGAAGCCGAGGTCGCAGGTGATTTCGAGGAACCTTTGTGGGTTGATGCTTTGGGACTCTTGGCCTTCACCGCTTTGATGCGTAACGCTTCTAACTGACTCTGCAACCCGCTGATGATGACGCCTTTCTCTCGATTGACTCGGCTCAGATCATCCATCTGTCCCTGGAGTTCCTGCTTCACTCGACTCAGATCAACGACTTGAGCCTGAAGCTGTGTTTTCTCCATGGTGAGCGTTTGGATTTCGGCGCGCAATTGTTCAATTTCCTCCTGCAGGGTGGGCGGCCAGTAGTCACATCCCACCAGGCTCATCGCCACTCCAACGCAGACGAATGCGCCGACCAACCGCCGCTGGTGATGCATCATGTCGGTATCCCCTTTCCTCATGAGTGTCTGTCGATCACAACTCGACGCGCAGGTTTCTCCACGACTTGGGATAAGGCTTCACATTGACGAGGAAACCACATTCTAACAGATCGGGGGAACAGCTACTGAAGGTGATTGACCCTGGCTATTCGGACCTAGGGGAAACGGAACGGATCTCCCTGATGCATGGGAACCGTCTCGCCGAATGGGCTGACGTTACAGGAGAGATGCTTGGAGAGACCTGAAACGAGCGCGCTACATTCTCAGTGCACGGTGAGCGATGTCGGTCCGGAAGTGGCAGCCTTCAAATGAAATCGTGTTCACGACTCGATAGGCCTCACGCTGGGCTTCGGATAACGTTCGCCCAAGACCGAGCACCCCGAGCACACGGCCCCCGGCGGTGACCACGTCCTTTCCTTGCTGCGCCGTGCCGGCGTGGAAGACAACGGAAGACGATAAGGCTGCAGCGGTCGTAGGGAGGCCAGTTATCACCCTCCCCTGCTGATACGAACCGGGATAGCCTCCGGAGGTCATCACGACACACACAGCCGCTTCTCGATGCCATTCAACTGCAAGTTGCTCAAGCCGATGGTCGACCACCGCCTCGATGACATCAAGCAGGTCCGTCTTTAGCAACGGCAGTACCACCTGCGTTTCGGGATCTCCCATCCGAGCATTGAATTCGAGTACATAGGGCACCCCATTCACCACCATCAATCCGGCATAGAGCACACCCTGGAACGGTGAACCAACACGGGCCATGGCATCCACCATCGGCTGCAATACTTCATGGAATACTTGATCTCTGAGTGCGGTAGTTCCAAGCGGTGCTGGACAGTAGGCTCCCATCCCTCCTGTGTTCAACCCCGAGTCCCCATCCCCCACCCGCTTGTGGTCTTGTGCCGGCGGCATTGGGACGATGGTCTTCCCGTCGGTAAAGGCCATAATCGTCAGTTCTTCGCCGTCCAGAAACTGTTCGATGAGAACCTGCTTGCCGGCCTGCCCAAAGACCGCGTTTTCCATGCAGTCTCGAATCGCCTGTCTCGCCTGCTCACGAGTCGTGGCAATGATCACGCCTTTCCCCTGAGCGAGGCCATCCGCCTTGATGACGACCGGGACTTCGTGCTGCTCGAGATAGGCCAAGGCTTCCGCAACCGTGTCAAAGCCCTTCGCTCGTGCGGTGCGAATCTTGGCCTGCGCCATCACATCCTTGGAAAAGATCTTGCTGGCCTCCACGCGAGCGGCATTCCGAGTCGGTCCAAAGATACGGAGCCGCGATTTTCGAAATTCGTCGACGATGCCCAGAGCCAACGGCGCCTCCGGTCCGACGACCGTCAGATCGATCTGTTCCTGAACCACGAAATCTTTCAGTGCGGCAATCTCGTCCGCTTTGATGGGGACACAGGTGGCCAAGGAGACAATACCCGCATTGCCTGGCGCACAATACAGCACCGGCTTGCGGGGGCTCTGCGCGAGCGTCCATACCATCGCGTGCTCGCGCCCTCCACTGCCAACAACAAGGACCTTCATACTATTTCCGTGCATAGAGACCGGTTACTGTGGAGGATGTTCAACATGAGTCGCGAAGGATAGCGCGGGGAAGAGAACGTTGCGGGTATTGCTCGTGTGAGAATGCTCAAACAGGTCACCCAACGAGGCCGCAGGGAGTGAGGGGCCCGAAGCGTACGAACGGGATGTACGTTGAGGGCCTCGATCGACTGAGACGACGTTGGAGACCTGTTTCAGCATGCGAACTAATGGCGGAAATGGCGCATACCGGTGAGGATCATCGCCATCCCATGTTCATCTGCCGCCTTGACGACTTCTGCATCGCGAATCGACCCACCAGGCTGGATCACGGCGGTAATTCCTACTTCAGCAGCCGCATCGAGGCCATCCCGGAATGGAAAGAACGCGTCCGACGCCATCACGCATCCTTTCACCGGCATTTGTGCTTTCATGGCGGCCAACTTGACGGAGTCCACACGGCTCATCTGACCAGCCCCAATCCCCACCGTCTGGCCTGGCTTCGCATAGATGATGGCATTCGACTTCACATGTTTGCACACCGTCCACGCAAAGGCGCAGGCGGCATACTCCTCGTCCGTCGGCTTCCGGATCGTCGGCACCGTCAGCGCCCGAAGATCCGTCAAGACTCCAAGATCACGATCCTGCACGATCAGCCCACCGACGAGCTTCTTGAGGTCAAAGCCTTCCTGCTTCACCTTGGTAAGCGGACCAACATCCAATAACCGCAGATCCTTCTTGCGCTTCAATTCAGCGAGGGCGTCGTCGGCAAACCCTGGTGCAATGACGACTTCAACAAATGTGGACGTAATTTCCTTCGCCGTGGCCAGATCGACGATACGGTTAAATGCCAGCACGCCTCCAAATGCCGAAACCGGATCGGTCTCGCGGGCCTTGACATAGGCCTCCACCGGTGTCGCTCCCAGGGCCACGCCACACGGATTGTTGTGTTTGATGATTGCGACAGCAGTGTCAGGATATTCCTTCACCAATTCCAGTGCGGAATTAGCATCCAAGAAGTTGTTATACGACATCGCCTTTCCATGCAGAATCTTTCCGCGCGACACCGACGGTTCATGGCTGTTGAGCTCACGGTAGAACGCACCCTGTTGGTGGGGGTTTTCACCATAACGAAGCGTTTCACCCAACTCATACTGCAGCGACAACACCTTGGGGAACTTCACCTCTCCACTCTTGGTCTGCTTTTCCAAGTAGCCGGCAATCAATCCGTCATACCGTGCCGTATGCTGAAAGACTTTCATCGCCAATTCACGACGGAGCGCCGGGGTCGCGGCATCCGCCTTCAGCGCATCCAGCACCCGTGCATAATCGGCGGGATCAACCACCACCAGCACATCGTCGTGATTCTTGGCGGCTGAACGCAACATAGAGGGCCCACCGATGTCGATATTCTCAATCGCGTCCTCGAAACGGCACTCAGGCTTGGCGATGGTGGATTCAAAGGGATACAGATTCACAACCACGACATCGATCGGACCGATTCCATGTTGCGTCATCTGTTCAACATGTGCCGGGAGGGAACGGCGCCCCAGTAAGCCGCCGTGGATCTTGGGGTGCAATGTTTTCACCCGACCATCAAGAATCTCCGGAGATCCAGTATAGGCCGCCACATCTGTGACCGTCACCCCGGCATCACGAAGCGCTTTTGCCGTTCCTCCGGTCGACAGGATTTGCGCCCCAAGCGCTTCCAGCCCCTTGGCCATCTCGACGACTCCGGTCTTGTCCGAAACACTGATCAACGCCCGCTTGATGCCGGCCATATGAACGCTCCTTACCGAATAGTGTGCACTGTGGAAGAGATCTGTCGACTATGAAAGGTGACGCAGAATAGCAAATGGGTAGGGTAAGTTCAAGGCAACAACGGGCGCATCGTTGCCGATGTCAAGAAATTGTCTTGCCATTCGGTGAACACAGATCGCGAAAGCAGCGGGACTCTCGCTATCTCCTCACACGACCTGTTTTGGTGTATCCAGGTTTGAGGCACGACAGCTCGCCCAACAAACGTGTCATTGACGTGGGTGCTCTCATTCAAGTAATGTCCTACCGTATGAATACACTATTGTATATGCAGTTCACATGCGTCCCCCCTAACTTCAACTACTCACTCTAGGAGGTGCCCTATGCTGGCTGGCCGATTGGTGAGACTGATCGAGAAAAACTCTGAAAAACTCGCGCGAGAGCTGAGCGAGAAAGTATGGAATTCTCCCCGCTGCAGCGATCTGCGAAAAGTCCCACCCGACGAACTACAAGCCCGCACACGGGAAATCTACCAAAACTTGAATAACTGGTTGATGGATATGACGGAGACGGAAATCGAGCGCCGCTACACGGAGCTCGGTGCGCGGCGCGCCACACAGGGTGTCGCCTACAGTCACTTCCTCTGGGCCATTACCGCGACCAGAGACCACATGACGGCCTTCGTCCAACGCGAAGGGTTTTCCGATACTCCCATGCAGCTACAGGGAGAGCTGGAGCTCATGCACATTCTCGCCCAGTTCTTCGATCGTGCGTTGTATTTCACCGCCATGGGATATGAACAGGAACGTACACGTATCGGCACAAACCTCCGGCGTCGCCGGGATGATCATCAGGCCGTGCACGCCTAGACCTGCGTCAGAGCATATCGTGTAAACGACCTCCCCGATGGGCTCACCGCACACAGGTGAGCCCCTTTTATTTCTCTGCGACAGGCTTCACTTGAAGCGACCTACCTGCCAGACAACCGATGACGTCCCGATAGATCGAGAACGAACCTCTCGCATCATCGGAAGCCGCGATCCTGTCGATCCTGCTTGGAGACCTTACCGCCGACTTACCGGTTTCTCCCCGGTTGTTCCACCCACCGTCACAACCAGCATGACGACAAGGAACGCCGCAGTCTTCCGAGACTAACCAAGACCAGCCGCAAGCAGAGCCCCTGCACCCTCCGCACCAAAGAGTGTGCATGGTCAAATTTCGCCCTAGTACAGGCCGCACCAATTGTGGTACGGTCAGACGTTGAACTCCAGGCATCACCTCTATCCACAGTGGGCATACCCTCGTGAAGCATGCAGAAATTCTCACGGGCAGCATGGCGTTGATCCTCCCACCTACGACTGAGGTCTTCCACAATCTCGTTCTTCTTCGCGGGAGACACAAGGCTCCTTTGCTTCCTAGCCGATTCCGAGATGGTTCGAATGGGTCGATTCGTTTTTTTGCTTCCCATCAAGACAGCAACCCTAACGCAGGTCTTCACCCCCATCATCACATAGCTGCTGTAAGGACTGATGAACTATGAGTACACTGGGCAGATGGCTGCAACCACCTCCAAAAGGTTCTTTAGAGCAACAATACCAAGAGCTCGTCAATCTGCTACGGACCAAGGAACGGGCCCTGGAGACGACGTCTCATGACCTGAAAGTAAAGACTGCGGCGATGCAGATCCTTGAACAAAAAATCATGGTATCGGAGACGCAGTTCAACTCAGCTCAACGAGAACTCATCTCTCGCGGCGAACAAATCAAGGCGCTCGACGCAGAATTAGCCCTCCGCTCGAAGCGAGTGGCCGATATCGAGACCGACGGGGCCGCCGCCCAACAACAGGTGGGCGAGCTGAAGTCAATCATTGCAGCCCAGACGGAAGAGCTTCGCGCCGCTCAGCAAGCTCGCGAGGTCCTGAAGGAAGAGATTCGTGTTCTGCGCGAACATGTTGCCCAGCTCAATGAGGGACTGGCCGACCGGGATCAAGTCCGAGTTCGCATGGAAAAGCTGGAGTCGGCGCAAGACCGCGTCCATCTGCTGGAAGTCGAACTGAGTGATCGTGAGGCGGCCCATCGCCGTAGGATTCAGCAGCTTGAACACCTCCTTTCAGAACGTGATCAGCGGATCGGTGAGTTTGATACGCGCGTCGCTGCCCAGATGGATGAGCTCCGTGGTGCGCAACAGGCGTGTCAGACCGCCGAACAGACGCGTGACGTCCTGAAGGAGGAAATCCGTGTCCTTCGTGAGCAAATCACCCAACTGAACGAAGGGCTCCCCGCCCGCGAGCGTCTTCGCGCCCAAGTCAAGGAGCTGGAGTCGATGCGAGGTCGCGTCCACCTGCTCGAAGTGGAACTGAGTGATCGAGAAGCCGCCCATCGCGGCACCATCCAGCAACTCGAACAAGCCCTCGCGGAACGCGATCAGCGAATCGGCGAGTTTGATACGCTTGCCGCCGCGCAAGCTGACGAAGTTCGAGATGCCCTGGAGACCAGTCGGACCGCCGAACAGACCCGCGAGGTCCTGAAGGAGGAGATCCGCGTCCTCCGCGGACAAATCGCCCAACTGAATGAAGGCCTGGCGGATCGAGACCGGCTGCGCGCCCAGGTCAAGAAGCTGGAGACAACCCAGGACCGCGTGCATCAGCTCGAAGTGGAACTGAGTGATCGAGAAGCCGCCCATCGCGGCACCATCCAGCAACTCGAACAAACCCTCGCGGAACGCGATCAGCGAATCGGGGAATTCGGTGCCCTTGCTGCGGTCCACCAGGACGAACTCCATGCCGCCCAACAGGTCTCTCACACGGCCGAGCAGACCCGCGAGGTCCTGAAGGAGGAGATCCGCGTCCTCCGTGAACAAATCGCCCAACTGAATGAAGGCCTGGCGGATCGAGACCGGCTGCGTGCTCAGGTTAAGAAGCTGGAAGCGGCGCAAGACCGTATCCACCTACTGGAAGTGGAACTGAGTGATCGAGAAGCCGCCCATCGCGGCACCATCCAGCAACTCGAACAAGCCCTCGCGGAACGCGATCAGCGAATCGGGGAGTTTGATACGCTTGCCGCCGCGCAAGCTGACGAAGTTCGAGATGCCCTGGAGACCAGTCGGACCGCCGAGCAGGGCCGCGACGTCCTGAAGGAAGAAATCCGTGTCCTCCGTGAGCATATCGCCCAACTGAACGAAGGGCTCGCGCACCGAGACCGGCTGCGCGCCCAGGTCAAGAAGCTGGAGGCAACCCAAGATCGCGTCCATCAGCTCGAGGTGGAACTGAGTGATCGCGAGGCCGCCCATCGCGGCACCATCCAGCAACTCGAACAAGCCCTCGCGGAACGCGACCGCCGCATCGGGGAATTTGATGCACGCGTCACGGCTCAAGTGGATGAACTCCGTGGTGCGCAACAGGCGTGTCAGACTGCCGAGCAGGCCCGCGACGTCCTGAAGGAAGAAATCCGTGTCCTCCGCGAACAAGTCGCGCAACTGAACGAGAGCCTAGCCGACCGCGACCAGATTCGAGCCCGCATGGAGAAGCTGGAGTCCGCACAAGACCGCGTCCATCAGCTGGAGATCGAACTGAGTGATCGAGAAGCCGCCCATCGCGGCCTGCTCCAGCAGCTGGAGGAGGTCATCGCGGAACGAGACCGTCGTATCAGTGAGTTCGATTCGCTGGCGGCCGCGCAGGGCGACGAAGTCCGGGACGCCCTTGATGCTTGTCGGACCGCCGAGCAGACCCGCGACGTCCTGAAGGAGGAAATTCGCGTCCTCCGTGAACAGATTGCACAACTCAACGAGAGTCTGGCCCACCGTGAGCGACTCCGTGCCCGAGTGAAGAAGCTGGAGGAAACCGAAGACCGCGTGCATCAGCTGGAAGTCGAACTGAGTGATCGAGAGGCCGCCCATCGCAACACGATTCAGCAACTCGAACGGGCCTTGGCTGACCGCGACCATCGCATTGACGAGCTGGTACCGGCCGCCCATCTTCTACACGAGAAGGACGCCACGATCAAAGAATGGGAACGTACCCATGCGCGTGCAGTGCAGGACATCGAAGCCGAAACCGCAAAGCTTCAGGAATCCTGTGCGGTCCAGGACCAACTCCAGGCGCAACATCAACTCGACGAGCAACAGCTGCAGGAACGCGACGCCCAAATTACCAGCCTCCAACGCGAGCTCAAGGACCTGCAAGTAGAACGGCAGGCCCTCCGCAAGGAAGTGCAGAGCATTCCTGAAAAGGATGAGCAGATCGATCGCCTACAAAAACGACTCAAAGAACTGCGCGCAGCACTGAAGGCCATGCCCTCATCAGCCGCAGTTCCTGCGCAGCCGCATCGCCAGAAGGGAGCTGAGCCAAATTCCCCGCAGCTGAAAGCCGGTAAGCTTGTCGCCCCTCAGCGACAGAATGGGACTGGGCAACCTCCCCCAGTCGGACAACAGCCGAAAGGCGGTAAGCCCGTCCAGGCAGACGATCTGAAAAAGATCGATGGGATCGGGCCGGTCCTTGCCAACACACTCCAGAAGCTGGGCACCCGCACGTTTATCCAAATCGCGCGATGGAAACCGGAAGACATCGAGAAGATCGCCAAGAAGCTCGAGACTGATCCCGAGCGGATTAAGCGCGAAAACTGGGTCGCGGGAGCGAAGAAGCAACACTACGACAAGTACAAGGAACGGCTCTAACCCTCGCCGAGGACAAGGATGCCTGGCAGTGACTGTGGTACAGCGAGTTCTCTATGTTCTGCCAGCCAGATCGTTCGGTTCACGAACTGGTGGCCATGATTGACGGTTGGGTTGGGATGAGATTCGACTGAAATCATGCGTCTGCTTGAATTACCGCAAGAGCCTGGACGGAAGCTGGCCCTCACACAACACCTGATTCCCCCTGTTGTTGACGGGCTTGACTGAACACCCCTCACCTAGTACATAGTCGTGACATGTCGTACCGTCAAGACGCGCACTCCGGTGACCAGAACCAGTTACAACGAACCGAGTTCATGAGGCGTGCAAGGATTCTTGCCGGCGGGGTTGTTGCGCTGATGTTGCTCGGTGTCGTGTGCATCCCCCGACATCTCTCCTCACAGCCGCGGGCCGCCGCTCTCACCCCAGCTTCTCTCTATATCAGCTTCGAACAAAACAGTCTGATCCTTCGCGGCTCATTGCCCACTCAGCGGAGCAAGACCGCGATTCTTGAGCAAGCGCATGCCCTGTATGCCAAAAAGGGAATCCGCGTGACCGACCAGTTCACCGTTGATAGCCAGGTCGGCACCGCCGCATGGGTGGACACTATCCCACAGCTCCTGCCGATGTTGGGCTGGATGGTCGAACGGGGCTCCATTATCATTGATGGACATTCACTGGTTGTGACCGGTCAAGTCACGAGTCCTCGCGAAAAAGCCGACGTCCTCCAGGTGATGGCTCCGGCAGTGCGAGCGGGGTTAAAAATTGAGGACCGCGTCATGGTCGCACAGGCGACCGCTTCGTCTCCTGCTTCCGTGTCGCTCTCAGCCCTCCAGTTGTCACTCAATCAGGTCTTAGCAAAATCCTCGATCGAGTTTGAACCGGACAGCGCCACGATCACGGCCAAAGGTCATGCGGTCCTGGATCACATTGTCGTCCTCCTTCGAAAGGTTCCGACCGCACCCATTGAAATAGCCAGCCATACCGATATCGGTGGGGCGGCAGAACATAACTTACAGTTAAGCCGGCATCGCGCCGATGCCGTTAAGCAATACTTGACCGGCCAAGGACTTACCAACCCGTTTACCACCATCGGCTACGGATCGACTCGCCCTCTGTCAAACAAAAAATATCAGCCCGGTCTCCCGCAGAATCAACGGATCGAGTTGCTCATGATAAGGACCACGTGATTTATGATGACGCTGATTAGTCAAATGGTCGGATGCCTCCTCATTGCGGCAGGAATCGGGTTCGTGGTCGGCTGGTGGATGCGCCAACGCCCCAAACACTCACCGGAGCATCCCACGCATGACCTCGCGGGTCTGGTACGGACCAAGGAACAGGCCTTGGATGCCATGGCGCATGATTTGAAAGTCAAAACCTCGGCCGTGCAGATTCTTGAACAAAAGGTCATGTCGTCCGAGACACTGCATTCCTCAGTACAACGTGAGCTGATTGCACGCAATGAACGGCTCAAAGCCCTCGAAGCGGAACTCACCACCCGATCCAAACAACTGACGACCTCGGAAGGAGAAGGAGCCGCAGCTCGCCGGCGCATGAGTGAAATGGAATCGATCCTTGCAGCTCAGACACATGAACTAAGAGGGGCTCAACAGACCTGTCGAAACGCCGAGCAAGCTCGGGACGTCATGGAACGAGAAGTGGGAGTCCTGCGCGAGCACATTGCACAGCTGAACGAGGGCTTGGCTGACCGCGATCGGCTGCGCACTCAAGTGAAGCAACTCGAGACGGCCCAAGACCGCATCCACCAACTCGAGATCGAACTCAGCGATCGCGAAGCCGCCCATCGCACCACCATCCAACAAC
>JAOUGT010000237.1 GCA_029865485.1 Nitrospira sp. | reverse complement strand
TGTTTCGCCACCCCCGTGACCTCGCAATTCCGTGGGACGTACACTGGGATTCAACAGAAAGCGGCTCGCAGCACCTCCTGCTCATGCTGATTCTGATCTTCATGGCGATGCTTCTGATCGGAGTTGGTGTGACAAGGGGCTTTGCATAGATTGCAAGGGCTGTTTGATTGAGTCGAAGAGACGAGATCGGAAAAACGAGCAAACAAACAGAGGTTCGTGTGACGTTCAAGAATCGCGAAGAGGCCGGTCGTCGCTTGGTTGAACGACTCATCCAGTACCGTGATGACCCAACGGCCATCATTTTGGCGCTCCCCCGTGGGGGCGTGGCAGTCGGCTACCAACTAAGCCTTGGGCTCCGCCTCCCACTGGACGTGTTCATCACCCGTAAGCTGGGAGCACCGGATAATCCCGAGTATGCGCTAGGCGCAGTGGGTGAAACCGGAACGATCTATCTCAATCCTGATGCCATGGCAGCGTACAGTCGCTTTCGGACGGACATTGAAGAGCTGGTTCAGGTCCAACAGCGAGAGATTGCTCGACGGCAGGCCCTCTATCGCCAGGATCGGCACTTGCCTACACTCACCGACCGCATCGTTATTCTTGTGGACGATGGAATCGCAACCGGTTCGACATTCCTTGCAGCCGCGCAATCCATCAGGCACTTCAACCCACGCCGCCTCATTGGGGCTATCCCGGTCGGTCCGACGGACACCATCCGTGATGTGCTCCCTCAGGTGGACGAACTGATTGTTCTTAGCACGCCGGACCCCTTCTGGGCCGTGGGCAACCACTATCTCGACTTTGCACAGGTCAGCGATCACGATGTGGTGGAGTATTTGAATTTGGCGGACGAATCGCTGTTGGACTGGAAGGAACGGGCACAATCTTCAACGACCTCGCCGCCACGCTAAAGGAGCAGGCATGACGACAAAGACACCGGCAGGTTTGGGAGCACGACACGATCGGACCGTCCAGGAGCATCAGCACGACACCTATAAACTGCGTGGAAAACTCACGGAGCCGACCATCTGCACTGAATGCGGGGCCTTGTTTCATAAGGGACGATGGACCTGGGGCACGAAACCGGCGGACGCCGACGAGATCATCTGCCCAGCCTGCATGCGGGTTCGTGACAAGTATCCCAAGGGTCTCGTCACGCTCAAAGGCTCGTTCAAGGACGAACAGCATGAACAAGTGATCGGGCTGGTGAAGGATACGGAGCGCGTAGAAAACAAGGAACATCTCCTATCTCGACTCATGTCGATCGACACCAAGCCCGAAGGTCTCGTGATTTCCACGACCGACAGCCATTTGCCGAGACGTGTCGGCGAAGCCCTGAAGCACGCCTATCACGGCGAGCTGGAACTGCATTATGATCAAGACGAGGATTTCGTGCGCGTCACATGGACGAGATGACACGCAATCCTGTTCAGCCACGTGTACGGCAGGAGTAAGGAGGGGTGATTGAGCCTACAAAGTAGATCCGTATTTGGAGCAGTCGTTCATCTTACGATCGCGATCGTATGCCTTGCCGGCATCCAGACCGCACAGGCCAAAATCGTCGTTCCTCCAACCGGTTCAGTGATTGAAGTCGACCAGGCAACGCTCAAAGCCGTGATCGGCGCCTTCGAGCAGGCTGAAGAAGCTGTCAAAGCCCATGACCTCGACAAGGTCATGGGCATATATTCTCCTCAATACAACTTCCACGGACTGAAGAAGGACGATATCAGAAAAATCTGGAAAGAGCTCTTTGATGAGTATCAGGATATCGCCAGTACCCACCTCTTCACGAAGATGACCAAGGTCGGAGGGAGCCGCGATGCAGTGTTGGAGGTCACCTGTACCGGCCACCTCTGGGCGAAATCAAAGACCAGCGGTCTCTATGTCCCCATCGACAGTTGGCATGAGGAAATACACTACCTTGTCCTCGAAGATGGGGCATGGCGCCTTCGCGGCAATATGGGTGAATCACCGCGCGTGCTTCCTTTTGGAACCGCGCCACATCCGTTGTTTTAACGGGCGGATGGGAAAGGCTATGGCATGAGGGTCGTCATCGGCGTCGATTGGTCGGATCAATCGTTTGCAGCCATCACCCAAACGTTCCAAATCTATCATCCCACCGATGTCACGTTCGTCCATGGCGTCGAATTAGGGATTCTGGAACATCCCTTCGTGGCCCAAGCGGGCAACGTGCAAGGATATGATGATTTCCGCCATGCGATGGTCGATTCGGGACGACAAGTCGTGGAGCGCGCTGCCGCCATGGTCCCCGCGGAGGGTACGTCGATCAGGAAGGTGAACGACATCGGCAATCCCGCTCAGCTCATCCTCGACAGTGCGAGTAACCTCTCAGCTGATCTGATCGTGATCGGTGCCCGCGGGCGAAACCGTCTGTCCGAAGTCGTGCTTGGCAGCGTGTCCCATCGGGTACTCATGCACAGCTCCCGTCCGACCTTGATCGTCAGCGGTGCTGCACGCAAGGTTCAACGGGTGCTCGTCGCCATTGAGGATCGAGAGGACGCTGACCGAGTCGTCCGATGGCTGACACAGCATCCATTCGTCAATCCCGTCGAACTGCTGGTGTTCCACGCCGTCGTCCCGATAGGGCTCAATGAGCCCTATGCTGCACCGGAGATCAACGCCTGGTGGGAGGATGTGCAACGTTACGCGGAGGAACTCGTGCAATCGACCGCCGGCAAGCTTGCGAGCTCTCAGAATACCGTGACCACGAAGGTCGTCCAGGGGAATCCTGCCGCCATGATCGAACAGGAGGCGAAAGATATGGACTTAGTGGTCGTGACCTCTCATGGGCGAAAGGGAATTTCTCGTTTCCTCTTAGGGAGCGTCTCCCATGCGGTCGTGCATCATGTCACCTGTCCGGTACTAGTCCTCCGGTGAAAGGATAAAACATGAAACCGATGCTGACCGTCGCCGCCATACTCCTCTTCGCCACAACATCCTTGGTTTCGGCACAAGTAATGCGGGGGAACCCCCAGGCTGGGCAGGCCGTGTATGAGCAACAATGCCTGAGGTGCCATGGGACCAAGCTAGAGGGGAATGGACCCGATAGTCAGGACCTGGTCATCCGACCAGCGAACCTTCGATCTCTCAGCACTCGGGCCAAGACCGATTGGGAACTGCTCATCGCCATTTCAAACGGCGTCTTGTTCAGTCCCATGCATGGTTTCCGTGGGAAGCTCACAGATCAGCAACTGCTGGATGTATTGTCATACATCAGGTCCGTGGCACCACCGGATATCACCAGTTAGCGTCAGGTGTTGTTCAGACATCCAGCTTGGCAGCGCTTCCTTCCTCGCCTTGCGACACAACTGTTTGTCCTTTTGCTTTGTAGCGGAACAAGCGCGTGGTCTGGAGAAAGGCATCCGGACATCGAGGTGTTCGTCCGAGCCGGATGCCCGCATTGTGAAGCGGCAAAGATCTTCCTCGACGACCTTCGACGTGAGCGCCCCTCGCTTCAGATTGCCCTCTACGACATCGCCGAGGACACCGCCTCGCGACAACGGCTTGCAACATTGGCAAGGGATCGCGGCATCACCACGGTCGGTGTGCCGACCTTCCTCATCGGCACAGAGGTGCTCATCGGATTTCAGTCGGCCGATACGACCGGTGCTGAGATCCGCGCCAAACTGGATCTGACCGCACAAGGTACCGCCTCGCAACCATCTGACGAGGGCATCGAGGCAGGATGGTTCGGCCGACTTCGCGTTCATGAACTAGGTCTTCCGCTCTTCACCGTTCTTATCGGCCTCCTTGACGGCTTCAACCCTTGTGCCATGTGGGTCCTGCTCTTTCTCCTGTCGCTGCTGGTCAATCTGCACGATCGGCGCAAGATGGCGCTCATCGCCGGCACCTTCGTCGCTGTGAGCGGGTTGTTCTACTTCGCCTTCATGTCCGCTTGGCTGAATATGTTTCTTCTGCTCGGCCTCTCACGCGCGGTCCAGATCACGTTGGGGAGCGTCGCGTTACTCGTGGGGGCGGTCAATATCAAAGACTTCTTTGCCTTCCACACAGGCATCTCCCTCAGCATCCCCGAATCCGCGAAACCTGGCCTCTACGCCCGCATCCGCCGTATTCTTCAAGCGGAATATCTCGCCGGAGCCTTGGCGGGCGTCGTCGTACTGGCCGGCCTTGTCAATACGATCGAACTGCTCTGTACGGCAGGGTTTCCAGCGATCTACACCCAGATTCTGACGATGCAACAGTTGCCGACCTGGCAATACTATGCCTACCTCGGCCTGTATAACCTGGCCTATATTCTTGATGACACCCTCATGGTAACGATCGCAGTGATCACGTTGAGCCGAAGAAAATTACAGGAACAAGCCGGCCGCTGGTTGAAACTCACCAGTGGCCTCGTGATGGCAGGCCTTGGAGCAGTTTTGCTTCTCCAGCCCAATTGGCTTATCTGATTGTAGAATTGAACGTGCACCTCATATCAGAAAGAGAATGATGATCGTGCGCTCATTAGAAGACAACGTCGAGTCGCTGAAGCCGTTTTTCTATCCCGGAGGCGTGGCAGTCATCGGCGCCTCGCGTGAGGAGGCCAGCATCGGCTCTAGGTTGCTCGAATCGTTGCAGGGCAGTCACTTCACCGGAACGATCATACCGGTGAATCCTCATGCAGCTGAGATTGCCGG
>JAOUGT010000236.1 GCA_029865485.1 Nitrospira sp. | reverse complement strand
CGAACCTCTTTGATCTGTTGGGCATCGCGCACCATCAGCCCGAAGTGTTTGGTCCGATCCGGCTGCACGGTCTCGACTTCAAAGATGGCCATAAACTGGTGCTCGCCCAGCTTGCACCACACAGCCCCTTCCCCGCCGCGCAACATCTTCAGCCCAAAGACATCCTGGTAGAACTTCGCCGCCTTCTTCGCATCCGTCACTTCGATGACGACATGGTTGCAGCCATAGACTTGAACAGCCATTACCCACCTGCCTTTCCTACCGCCGAGCTGACGGCACTCTCCCTGAAGGCCGCCACCAACTGCTCGGGAGGCTGTGCCCCGGAGAGCGCGGAGGTTCCGTTGATCACGAAATAGGGAACGCCTCGAATGCCCAACC
This sequence comes from Nitrospira sp., assembly GCA_029865485.1. Taxonomy (GTDB): domain Bacteria; phylum Nitrospirota; class Nitrospiria; order Nitrospirales; family Nitrospiraceae; genus Nitrospira_D. The sequence continues at coordinate 4,286 of JAOUGT010000236.1, read as the reverse complement.
GATGACCGGCAGCTTCCTCCCCTTTCACCTCTTCGACACCCTCCTCGCCGGCCAGAAATGTTTCGGCGATGGTTCGATCGAGTCCCGCATCCGCTGCGGCTTGGGACAAGCTGTCGAGATCCCCGATATCTCCGCCCTCCAGGAAATACCGCCGAAAGAGTGTCTCAACCAACGCATCCTGCTTCCCATGCTGTCCCGCCCACCAGATCAGGCGATGCGCGGCGAATGTGTTGGGCGTACGCAGAATCCGTTCAAAAGCAAACTGGATTCCTTCAGTAGCCCCAGCCGCTGCCACCTGCTCATAGATGGCTCGCGCAGCCTCGGGGCCGCCGAACTTCGCCTCAAGGTACTGCCGTCGATCCATCCCGTTGCGCGGCATCGTTGGGTTTAATTGAAACGGACGCCAACGGACGTTCACTGGCGCACCGTCCCAGGCCTTCAGCGCCCGCTCAAGCCGCCGCTTGCCCACATAGCACCAGGGGCAAATCACATCTGAGTAGACATCGATGCTCAGTGTCGAAACTTGCCTGTTCATAGACTTCCTGTCTTCCTCACCCTTCTTGCTCCCTTAACGAGATACGCGTCACCCGAAACAAGCAACACTCTCAGGCGAGATGCCCCATCTTGCCCGCCTTGTAGTCCTCGAGCGCCTGAACGAGTTCAACCTTGTTGTTCATGACAAAGGGCCCATAACGCGCAATCGGCTCCCCAATCGGCTGTCCGCTCAAGATCAGGAGTCGGCTGTCTTCACGAGCCTCAACGACGACTGACAACCCCGCCCGCTTACAGACGATCAACTCTGCTTCTCCGGCATCGCTGGAGCCATTGACCGACACCAGGCCTCGTACGACAAAGAGGGACGTATTCTGCCCTTGAGGCAGAATCAACTCCGCGCGCCCACCGGCCATCACCTCCAGATCATAGAGTTCAATCGGGGTGACGGTATGGGCTGGCCCTCTCCAACCCTGGAACGTTCCGGCGATCACGCGCAGGCAGCCTGCTCCACCTGCAAGCTGGACCTTTGGAATGTCGGCATTGAGAATCGTCTGGTAACGAGGTACCGACATTTTCTGAGCACGCGGCAGATTGACCCACAGCTGAATGGCCTGCAACGTGCCTCCCTGCTTGGCCCACTGCTTCTCGTGCAGCTCTTCGTGCACGACCCCAGACGCCGCGGTCATCCATTGCACATCGCCCGAGCCAATCACGCCGGCGTGACCGGCTGAGTCCCGGTGCGCCACCAGGCCTTCGTAGACAATCGTCACGGTTTCAAACCCACGGTGGGGATGCTCGCCGACACCACGCGGATGATCGGTTGGTTCAAAATACTGCGGCCCCGCATAGTCCAGAAGAAGAAACGGATCGACCGACTCGTCCAGTTCATTGCTGGGAAACAGATTACGCACCGGGAATCCGTCCCCGACCATGTGGGATGATCCCGGTCGATAGATTCCGAGTATATCTTTGGCAGCCACGGTGCTTGTCGTCATGATGCCCTCCTTACACCATCCCTCGTAACGCCTCCTGAAGCGTCACCGTACCCCGAACAAGCTTGTCGGGCGTCTCATACCCGACCGCCCCTGTCGAAAACGAGGCGTACATTTCTTCGAATAACTTCGCCGCCTCATCAGAAAACCCAAACGACTTAAACGTCGGGATGACGGCACTGAGTGGGGCATGCTGAGCCGTCACGGCTTTCCCCAAGATCTGACCAAGCACAGTCGCCACCTGCTCCGGGCTATACTCCTCCGGACCTGCCAGCTCCACGATCTGCTTGCCTCGTCCACCTGCCATCAGCCGTTCCGCACCGATTCTCCCGATGTCTCTGGCCGCAATCATGGGGATCTTCGCCTGGGGGGCGATGAAGGTCGGCAAGACCCCCTGCGCCTTGGCCGCCCCGATGACGGGCACCCAATTTTCCATAAAGTACGGCGGACGGAGGATCGTGAGATGTGTCATGGCGCCCGTCAGTTTCCCTTCACCGTAATGGACGGCTCTGATGGGGCCTGTCCCACTCGGTAACTGACCACCGATGGAAGAGAGATACACCACATGGCTGACCCCACTCTTTACCACTGCCTCAGCGGCTCGATCCATGCGAGCCTGTTGATCCGACAACCAGGCCGTTGCCCCATAGTTTGGAGGCACCATCAGATAGACGCCTGTGGCTCCCTCGAACGCCTTGGTCAACGCCGACACATCGTCCAACGACGCGACCGCAACATCCGCTCCTTTTGCCTTCCACGCGACCCCCTTGTCAGCCGAACGGACGACGACCCGCACCGGCTGCTTCTTGCTTAATAATGTGTCCACAACCGCAGATCCTGTATTCCCCGTCGCTCCAACCACGACAAACATGATGATCCTCCTGTTCTGTCCGAACCGTTACCCCATCCGGTTGACGCCCGCATGATGGCGCCACCGCCATGGGTTGTAAAGCATCCAACGGCTGCCCATGAGTGCTACTACCGCACTATTTCGCAACTTGCGTTCCAGTTGGCTCCCTTCAGCTATGGGGCTCACTATCTTGTTGGAATACGTGGAGATTCGCTGAGTGGATGGCGCCGGTGAGGAGACGAGCCCTCTCGGTCTGGTGTCGACCGAGCGGCACTGTGCCGAATGATCGGCGCCTCTATGCTACTCTTACCACTGATGCCTGCTCTTCGCATTCGTATCGGCCTTCAAACCGTCATCCTGATCCTTTCCGGGTTCAGCTGTCTTCCCGCTGCGCTTGCCTCGGATGAGCTCTCCCTACCTTCCCGGGTCGGTTCCGTAAGAATATCCATTGCCGCGCATGAACGCATCCCCATCGCCGCCATCTTGGCGCACCCGGATCGATATCAGATGAGGGATCTACGAATCACCGGAACCGTCGTCACGATGCAGACGGAGACCATCACGAATCGGATGATCTGTGGAGTCGCCCATGAACGGACCGTGCTCACCGTAGAAGATGACGGCGGACAGATCGAGGTGATTGATCGAGGAGCCTGTGGGAGGAATGTGGGTGCACTAAAGGCACCGATGCTGAAGGCAGGCCAACAGGTTAATCTGTTGGTGCAGATGATGATCCCCGCCAACACCGGCACTCCCGGCTTACCGGTGGAAATCACCATCCGCTACATCGAGCTGGTGCGAGAGTAAGAGTCATTCCAACCGTCCATTCACCCGCTCCGATGAATTCAGGGCAAATGTATCGCGGCTTGGGATAGGGTTTTGCAGGCCAAAGACGTGACTTCTCCGATTGAATAGCATAAGCTTTGCCCCCGTCGTGAGCGATGAACTCGACATACTGAAATCGGTCGCTGCACGGTTGGAGGCCGCCGGCATTCCCTATATGGTGACCGGATCGATGGCAGCCAACTTCTATGCCACGCCCAGAATGACGCGCGACATCGATCTGGTTGTCGAGTTACGAGACGCGGATGTTGGGCGCATGGTAGCTCTATTTCAGGACGAGTATTACATCGATCGCGATATGGTCGAGCAGGCGGTCAAAAGTCGGTCCATGTTCAACATGATCAACAATGCACTCGTGGTCAAAGTCGATTGCGTCGTGAGAAAAGATAGTGCCTATCGCCAAGAGGAGTTTTCCCGGCGACGCTGCGTGATCATTGATGGTGGGTCAGTCTCCATCGTCGCCCCGGAAGATCTCATCCTCTCAAAACTGGAGTGGGCTAAGGAGAGTCGCAGTCAGATGCAACTCGATGATGTACGAAATCTCTTACGATCTGTGGAACACCTTGACCGTGCCTACCTCACCCGATGGGCCCATCAACTCGGATTGGCTACACTGTATCACGAGGTTCAACCATGACAGATACCCCACCTGAGATCGACGAACGATATCGCGCCATGCTCATGAAACGAACCGGGGAAGCACGCCTGAAAATGGGATGCGCCATGCGTGACACCGCTCGAGCATTTGTCGAAGCATCCCTCCGGGAGCAGGATCCTCAGGCCACTATGGCGACGATTCGCAAAGGCCTGTTCCTACGATTTTACGGCCATGAGTTCGATGCGCCGACACGCGACAAGATTCTCACCACGATCGAACGAGCAGCAGAGTCGGACTCTCAAAACCACCAATTAAGTCAATAGTCAGCTCAGACCCGAATGGCACTTACTTAACGACTCCGAGGCGAATGCGCCATACAAAACGGCTGCCTCAAGTGATACGGTGGGGTGGTTGCCCTCCCACCATCTTGCACCCCGAGGAGCACAGCTGCATGCAGCTAAAGCGGAGCCCGTGCGCACAGCAACAACAGCGGATTCGTCGTCACGTC
>JAOUGT010000235.1 GCA_029865485.1 Nitrospira sp. | reverse complement strand
GGGCCTGGCAAGGAACGTCAGCGGGGACATGACGACCAGTGGAATGCCGAAGTAGAGGGTTCCCAGCCAGGCGCCGATCAGTCCCATATCGTGGTAGAGAGGCAGCCAGCTCACAAAGACATCATCGCGACGAAGGCCGATCGCCCGCCCCATGGCACGGATGTTCGCGAGCAAATTGGCGTGCGTGAGGACCACGCCCTTGGGATCGCCCGTGCTGCCGGACGTGTACTGGATGAAGGCGACGTCCTGTGCCCCTACCGGCACCGGGGTGAGAGAGTCTCGTAACTGCAACAGTTCCTGCGCGCTCACCACCGCGCGTAGAGAAGGTACGTGAGCCTGTAGCAGCCGTGCCACGACTCGTGCTTCGGGGATCGTGACCAGCAAGACGGCTTGCGCGTTGCACAAGATGCCGACATGGCGGCGGACGTGTTCCTCCAACTGGGCCATGTGCGCCGGTGGATAAATGGGCACGGGAATCCCTCCGGCACGCAGGATGCCTACATAGACAGAGAAATACTCCGGACAGGTCGGCAACATAATGGCCACTGGTTGTCCCGCTTCAAGCCCGTGGTGTTGCAGGCCTGCGGCGACCCGTTCAGATGTCTGCTCCAGATCGCGACAGGTGATGGACTGTTCGCCCTGTTCGCTGAGATGCACGATCTGGATGCGGTCCGGTTGCCGGCGCACATGCCAGTCGATGACTTCGAGCAAGGTCGTGGCCTCGGCCGCTTCCTCCCTCGCCGATTCTAACGGTGCGGCGGACGGTCTCGGTGCCTGACGTGCCGATCCGCCGGTCCCCTTCTGAAGGGCCTCAAGCAGGTCGCGGGGCGTTTCAGCGCGAGCCAGTGTGTCCTGCGGCAGGTCAATCCCGAAGGCACGCTGGATCCGCAAAATCAGTTCGACCCGCGCCAAGCTGTCGAACCCCAGCTCGTGATCGAGCGAGCTGTCCAGCCTGATGGGCCGGTCCGGTCCGCTTTGCCGGTGGAGCTCACTGAACAGGGTGCGAACAATGTCGAGCAACTCGGAGGCTGGTTCGGTACCCGGCGTGGTTTCGGTCTGTCCATGCGCTGTCTTCACGGCTGCTCTCCGGCTGAATGGCCTCTGCCCCGCGTCACACCGGGGACAGATGCCCGACGTATAGCTTGAGAATGTGTTCTGCGAACCGATGCTCGATCGCCGGTCGCTTCAGTTTGAGCGTAGGCGTGAGCAATCCGTTGGCAATGGTCCACGGCTCGAGCGTGACCCAGCAGCGACGGACCTGGGCATACTCGGGGAAGCGTGCCAGGGATTGGCGGCAAAGGTTCTCGATATGCTGCTGGAGCCGCTCATCGGCCAGCGCGGCGGGATCCTGAGTAGATAGTGACCATCTTTGGGCCATGGCACCCCAGGCCCTGGCGTTCAGCACCAAGAGCGCGGCCAGGTACGGCTTGCCTTCCCCGACCACCATCGCCTGGTCGATCAGCGGATCCTCGATGAGCACCATCTCCACATTGTCGGGTGTGATCTTCTCGCCGGTGGACAGGACCACGATCTCTTTGAGACGCCCGACGATGAACACATGGCCCTGTTCGATGCGGCCTTGATCACCCGTGTGCAACCAGCCATCGGCATCGATCACCTGAGCCGTCTCCTCAGGCCGGTTCCAGTAGCCCATCATGACGTTGGGGCCACGTACCAGCAATTCATTCTGCTCACCGAGCCTGACCTCAATCCCGGGGAGGGGGGTGCCGGCCGATTCCGGCACATTGTCGTTCAGCCGGTTGACGGAGACGACCGGCGCTGCTTCGGTCAGGCCGTAGCCCTGCAGCAGAGGCAGCCCCAAGCTGACCAAGCACCGAGAGAGCGTGACCGACATGGGCGCACCACCAGACACCGCCAGACGTAGCCGACCGCCGAAACGGGCCAGAAATGGACGAGCGACCAGGTACTGCAGCACGAGCCGCAACAGGCGATCCCATCTTCCCGGCGCGGTGCCACGATGCTGGCGTGCTTGGAACTGCCTCCAACCAAGCTCCTGCGTCCAGCGAACCAATGCACGCGTCAGGGCACCCCGTTCCGCCAGTTGCTGTTGCAGGCGCGCGTAGATGCGTTCATAGATGCGTGGCACGGAGACGAGAATGGTCGGACGCACCATCGCCAGGTCCTCGCCCAATGTACTGATCTCACGTGCATAGACCACGCAACTGCCCGTCAGCATCGGCAAGTAGCACCCGGCGGTGCGCTCGAATGCGTGAGACAGCGGGAGAAACGACAGAAAGAGATCGTCCTGCTCAATCGGCTCGTGCCTGAGGACGGCGTGTATATTGGAAAGAATATTGGCATGCGATAGCATGACACCTTTCGGGTGGCCTGTGGTCCCTGAGGTGTAGACGAGAGTGGCCAACGCATGCGGATCCTTGGCCACATTGATCTGGGGAGGAGCCTCGCCTGGCAACCACTGCACGACGAAGCTGACCCGAGCCCCGGTATCTGGGACCAGGGTCAACGGCATCTCCAGGCACAGCACGTGAGACAGGTGCGGGAGTCGTGTGCGGTACCTTGTCAACGCCATCCATTGATCGAGATGGCCGACCAGCAAGAGGCGCGCTCCCGAATCGGCGAGGATATCGGCGGTGTTCTCTGCATGGTCGGCCGTATACAGCGGAACCACGATCAGTCCAAGGGACTGGGCCGCCAGATCAAAGCAAACCCAGTCCACACAGTTCCTGAGCAGCACCGCGACACGGTCTCCTGAAACAAGATGCTCCCCAGCCAGCGCCGCCTGCCACCGCTCGACACGCGTTTCGACCTCCCTCCAGGAATACCTGCGCCATACTTGAGCTTCATATTGCCGATAGGCCTCGCGCTCCGGCGAGCGATGGCACCTCCATCGCAACAACTCGGGCAGCGTCGTTACGTCGTCGGTGGTCATACTGTCCGGCGGGGGGTGAACGGCAACGTGCTGCATGTTCTTTCCTTGCGTGTTTCTTGACATGCCGAATGCCGAGCGATGTTCACGATCGGCTGTTCAGGAAACGTTCAACCTTTGCTCCTATTCCAGGATGCGGGCGATTTGTCTGTGTCCAGCACATGCTTTGCTGTGGTCGTGGCTGATGGTCTGGACGTGGACGTGCAACAGTTTCACGCGGTGCGTGGATGGCGCGATCGAATGGGCCAACGTCGAGATGGCGGTGCACATGCGTTTGCGCTCGACATGGATGAGCAATGCCCCGTGGTGCTGATCCCTATGTCGGTTATAGTATTTGCCGTGCCGCATTGGGAGACCGCCCGGCACAGCCACAAACCGCCATGGCTGATTCGGCCACGCAGCCGTCTCGTCCCTGTACTTGAAAGGGCAGTGAACCCATGAGGTTTCAGTGCCCTTTCCAATACGGTTTATCGCATCTTCGGAGATTTTGTCGGCTTTGCCTTTTCTTCCTCCACCTCGATGACGGCACCGGTATCGGCGTCGATGTGGACTTCCATCACCTTGTTCTCCGCCGTGACAACCTCGACTTCCCAGATAAGCTTGTGATGCTTTTTCTCTAGCTCGGCTTCGATGACCTTGCCTGACACTTTGTCCAACGCGGTCTTGACCGCCTGGTCGATCGTCACCTTGGCCGTTGCAGCCATCTCCGCCTTCCCGTTCTTTTCTTTCTCGTCACCGTAGGCCAATCCGCCGACAGTCAGAGTTCCAACCGCCAACACCGTGGCCAACCCGAAGAAAGTGAGCAATTGCTGTCTCATGGGCACCTCCTCTTGATAGTGGTCCAAACAGGACGACCCTGCCTGAGTTCTTCTCGTTTAGAGTTACGCGTTGCATTCGAGACCGAGGATTTCCCGTTCGGCCTCCAGCCAATCATCGAGCGCGTAGCCTTGTCGATAGCCACGCTCGGCATGGAGCACGTAGGCTCGACTGGTGATACGGGCTTGGAGATCGTCGCAGGGAGAAACAGGCTGACAGTGGACCGGCTCCTTCTCCGAGACAGCCGGCTCAGATTTCGGGATAGGTTGACTGCCCTTCCGCCTTCGTGGCTCGTTCGTGGCCTGTGGTTGCATGATCCCCTTTCTCCTTTCTGTTCTTGATGTTTATACGGACGAATTACACCCGGCGGTGTTCGAGAGCGCATAGAGGTCTGGACCTTTCATCGTCAGCTGGACTTGTCCTGCCCGGCTCAGGCGATTCAGCTCACAAAGCACCTGGGTTCCAGGTCGGGCCGGGACACTCAAGGACCCCTTCTTCAAGCTGGTTCCCAGGGGAACGAATGATGACTTTCATCTCTCCTCCCTCCTCGTTCATCAGCTTTCCGTTGATCGGGGAACGGAAAGGCTTCTTGTACATCTTAGTTGTGCATCTTAGATGCCACTCAGGGTCGCTGATGAGAGAACAACGCAAGATTCCTGAAAATGTGACTATTGTGCCGGTCCGGCGCAAGGATCGGCAGTCGATGCGCTCGGTGTTCCCAGTAACGATGTGAGGAGTTTTGCTGCACCGCTGCAGAACGTCCTGTGGCTGAATACCGCAGACACCGAGAGAGCACCCTACGCGCAGTTCACGATATGGTATTCAGGTGGAGAGAGACCGTAGGCACGCACAGCAAGGACCATTCACCGGGTGGGTCACGTCACTTCTGACCCTGGCAGGGATCGTCGTAGATAGTGCCACACTCAAGACATCGAACCTTGCCGGTCCGCTTGCCGCTCCTCGTCAGAACGTCGTCGATGATCCGTTGGTGAGT
>JAOUGT010000044.1 GCA_029865485.1 Nitrospira sp. | reverse complement strand
CTAGGGCGTTTGTATCAGCAACTGTTCGGTAAGTTTGGCCGCTCGATCCGCTCGCACTTGCGAAAGAATCGCTCCGGCAGTCTTGGATTTGACCATCCGGAGAATTTCAATGGCTTTTCTGTCCGGCATCCGCTCAAGGCGTGCCGCGGCATCCTCCGACGGCATCGCTTCAAAAATTTTGGCCAGCTGAGTCCGTTGGTCTTGCGCTATACGCTCCTTGTCGGCAGGGATCTTGGTCGGTTGAGCCGCCGGCCGTTCCCCTTTGGCCCGAGCACTCTGTAGACGTTTCTCCAACGCTTCGTTCTGCTCAAGGAGTTCTTCAACCTGACTTCGCACGATCGCGAGCCGCTCTTCGTTCTGACGAAGGATCTCTTCCCGTCGATCCAGATCCCGTTTTCGTTGATCCAGCATCTCGATCACTTCACGGGGCATCTCAATTGCCGGCCCCTGCGGCGTCGATCGGGCCGAAGCCGTTGCCCCATCCTTGGCCACAGACTCCTCATGTGTGCGCCCTGAAGGAGGTGGTGAACCTTCTTGTTTGAGGGTGCTTTGTGGCGGTGAGACCTTAGGCTTGGGATCTGATGAGGCCTGTCCCAACTGCACCATGACCCAGAAGAGAATCGTTGAGACGACCAGTCCCCCGACCATCGTCCAGAGGGAGGCACGACGATTCATTCTCAGCCGTGGCCTACCCCACGCCCAACGGCTACTGAGACTGACAGGAAAAGCCTTCATGCGCCTCGCGCGCCCCCTCATGAATCGCGGTGACCTCGAACGGAGACCTGACGATGGGCCGCTTCATCTGTCACACTCTGTTCCCGGCGAGCCATCGCCTCGCGCACGGCCATTTGTCGCCGTTCCGCAACCCGCTCAAGCAGTTTGCACTCTTGCCTCGCTTCAATCAGCCGCTCCTTAGTCTGCTGCCACAAAGCCGTCGTTCGATCGATCGAGGCGCGGACCTCCTGCACTGCGGCCTGCTGGGCGTCCATTTTCCCCTGCCATTCCAGCATCTCCTCGATCGTCAGACCCTGCCGAGCCTGTTGCGCGTAGGCATCGGCATCCGCCTGCATCTGCGTCTCCATGGTACGAATCTGGGCTTCAGTGCGAGTGAGCATTTGCGTGAGCTGCGACAATTCCATCATGAGCGATTCAGTGGCCTGTGCGTGCACCCTTCGAAGTGAATCCAGGCTCATGCCGCCTGCCGGGCAAGTGCCTGGAGTTCCTGCACCGATGACGCCAAGCTCGCGGGCTGATCGATCGCCTGTCGGAGATATCCGTTGATTGCCTCTTGGGCTTGAACGGCTTTGTCGAGCACCGCATTCATCCCGGACTTGTAGGCGCCCAATAACACGAGATCTTCGGACTGCTGATATCGAGCCACCAGCTCAAGCACCTGCCTGGCGGCATCATGGTGTGGTTTGCCGACAATATCCCTCATGACACGGCTCGTGCTCTGGAGCAGATCGATGGCCGGGAAGTGATTGCGCGCAGCCAATGTACGGGACAGCACAATATGGCCGTCCAAGATTGAGCGGGCCGTATCGGCAATGGGATCACTCAGGTCATCGCCGTCCACGAGCACGGTGTACAGACCGGTAATGGTTCCCGCTCCCGGCCCCGTTCCCACACGCTCCAAGAGCTTCGGCAGCAGTGCGAACACCGAGGGCGTATACCCTTTTGTCGTCGGCGGCTCTCCGATAGCCAATCCGACCTCTCGTTGGCTATAGGCTAATCGCGTCAGTGAATCCATCAACAAGAGCACCTGTTGTCCGACATCCCGGAAATATTCGGCGATCGTCGTGGCCACCAACGCGGCCCGTAGACGTATCAACGGGGCCTGGTCGGAGGTCGCGACGACCACCACGGTTCGTGCGAGCGCCTCGGCCCCTAGGTCGCGCTCAAGAAATTCGTTCACCTCTCGCCCTCGCTCTCCGATGAGGGCGATGACGTTGACATCCGCCTTGGTGTACCGACTGATCATCCCAAGCAACACGCTCTTTCCGACCCCTGAACCCGAAAAAATCCCCATCTTCTGTCCGCGGCCACAGGTCAAAAATCCATTGATCGATCGAACACCGAGATCAAGGGGCTCTTTGATACGAGCCCGTTGGAGCGGGTTCGGTGGATCAGCGTGCAGCGGATAGCACTGACTCGTCTTTGGTGTTCCCTTCCCGTCGATGGGATTCCCACATCCATCCAGAATCCGCCCCAACAAGCCTGGCCCGACCGCAAGACTGGCCACGTGCCCTGTCATGGTCATGCGGCTGGCTGGTCCGATTCCTCGCATTTCTCCGAGCGGCATCAACAACACACGATCTCCACGAAATCCGACCACCTCCGCCATGATCGGAGCGTCCCCTCCTTCTCTCGTGATATGACAGATCTCGCCGACGGTCGTCATCGGGCCATATCCTTCCACCACCATCCCCACCGCCTGGGCCACCCGTCCGGAGATCTCGATGGGTTCGACATGCTCAAGGAGATGACTAAGAGTCACGCGGCCCCCTATTCTGCACAGCCTGCCCCAAACGAGCCAGCTGCGTCTCGAGGGAAGCATCGACCAATCGCGTACTGGTGTGCAACAGACAACTTCCCCGTGGGAGTGATGGGACCGCTTCCACGTTGATCAGCAAGGAGCTGTCCCGTTGTGCTGACAACTCGGTCTTCGCCTCCTCCAAAATTCCGGCATCCAACGGATGGGCCTGTATCACCACACTGTCGGCGTCTCGAAGCGCCTGGAGCCCGGCCTTCGCCTGGATCATGATCTGCTCCCGACAGGACTCGGCTGACTCATGAAGAATCTTCGCGGCCACTTGGAATGCCAGCTGGATCACGTCCTCTTCCATCGACTGCCGCACCGTCCTCCTCGCCATGTCAAACTGCTGCGCGGCATTGGTCAGCACCGCCAAGTCCTGCCGCCGTTGCGCTTCCACTTGCTGTCGTCCATCCGCCACCCCGCGTTCGTATTCCGCCGGCCCCTCCTCTCCTCGTACTAGTCCGCCCTCTTCGAACGTGTGAAACGGTAAATTCTGAAGTCGGACCGCCCCGGACCGCACGGTCGCATGTTTCACTACCGTCGGCTCAGCCCGCGCCCGGTAAATCGCCAGCAGTCGCCGGACGGTGGCCATGACCATGTCGGTCTGGAAGGGTTTCAAGAAAAACTCGGCGGCGCCGGCCTTCATGGCCCGCACCGCCAGCTCGATCGTCGCCGCGCCGGTCATCACCGCGCCGACAATGCGATGGTCGATGCTTTGCGCTTCTTCCAGAACCCGAATCCCGTCCCCATCCGGCAACAACACATCGACGATCAACAAGGCCGGCGTGATCTGCTTGACCATCGCCAGCGCTTCCTGTCCCGAGCCAGCCACACGAACATGAATGCGTTCCGACCTCAAGAGTTCGAGGAAGAGCTGTTGGATCCCCTCCTCATCATCGACGATCAGGACCGTCCCTTGCAGTCGTGACAGTCCTCGCTCGCGACCGGTCACCGTCGGCATCGTCGTCTCTGTCACTACAGCATCTCCTCGCCCGCACCGGCAATGACGATCCGCCCTTCTTCCTCAAGCTTCCGACAGACCTTGAGGATGTTTTGCTGAGACTTTTCGACATCCGACACTTTGACCGGCCCTCTGGTCTCCATGTCCTCCTTCAACATTTCCGCCGCGCGACTCGACATGTTCTTGAAGAACTTCTCCTTGACGTCCGGATTGGCGCCGCGGAGCGCCACGGGAAGGTCTTCCTTGCTGATCTCCTTCATCAACTCCTGGAGGCCACGATCATCGAGTTTGATGATGTCGTCAAAGACAAACATCAGCGCCCGAATCGAGTCCGCCAACGGCTGACTCTTTTCGGCGATCTTGCCCATAATGGTGCCCTCGTTCGTCTTATCCATTCGTGTCAGAATCTCGGCCATCATTTCCGGCCCTCCGAGGCTCTGCGAACCCAACCCACTATTCGCCAACAAGGTCTCCTGGAGACTATGGCTGAGCTCTTCCAACACATCCGGCTGGACTTCCTCCATGGTCGCAAGTCGAAGCGCCACGTCCGCCCGCATGGCCTCCGGTAACCCAGCCAATACTTGCCCGGCTTGGTCGCTTTCGAGATGGGCCAGAATGACGGCGACCGTTTGAACATGTTCGACCTTCAGGATTTGAACGAGCGTTTTGCCATCGACCCACTTCAAGGCCTCCAGCCCTGGATAGGTTTTTCGAGTCATCGACTCAATAATTCGCGCGGCCTTTTCCGGTCCCAACGCCTTCGTCAGCACGATCTTGATGAACTCTTTCCCCTGGAACTGCACCCCTCCGGTCGCGCTCGCCGCCTGAAAGTCGGAAATGACCGCGTCTTCATCCTGCCGCGAAATCTGGGCGGTCGCGTTCATGAAGCTGCCCAGCTTCTTGATTTCCTTGGGATCCAATAGTTTCATGACTTGGGCGGCCGCTTCTTCTCCAATCGCACGGAGCAGGATTGCCGCTTTTTGTTCACCGGTCAGAGAATTTGCCATCGCCAGGCGCTAGGTTGGATTCTTGAGCCATTCTTTGACGACCACAGCCGTCGCATCAGGATTTTTTCTCGCCATATCAATGACCTGTGCTCGATCAGGACCATTCGCTAAGGCCGCGCCGGCGGATACGGCTGAAGCCGGAAGCTCAGCGACAGCCGCGTCGGCCTGCATCTGCTCCGTACTTGTCCCCAACATAGCCAGCAAGGGTCGCACGACAAACAGGAGAATCACCGCGAACAGAAGCATCCCCACTCCGTAGCGAAGATAGGGCATCCACGGTTTGATCCCTTCCGGCGCAGCTTCCGTGGTCGCAACCTGTGGTTCCTCCGGCTCGGTCCCAAACTGAACGTTCACGACTTGCACCTGGTCTTGTCGTTCAGCCGAGAACCCCATCGCCTTCTTGACGATGTCCTCGATGCGCTTCAGTTCCTCCTCCGAGCGTGGCGTATACTTTCGTGCCGCAGCCGGCGCATCCCCCGTCTGGCCCTCGCCAGCCTTTGCGGCCTCATACACCCCGTCGACCAATACCGCAACAGACAGCTGCTTGATGACGCCGACCGGTTCCACGATTTTCGAAACCGTGCGGCTGATCTCATAATTCACCGTTTCATTCTTTGTTTGACTGCTGCTGGAGCTACTTTGTGCCGGTTCCAGATCGGTCCCCGGCGGCACGTTCGACTGAACGCCGGGCACCCCACCACTGACCCCGTTGGTCCCGTTGGACTTCTCTTGGCCACGCTGTTCGCTCCTCACCACCTGACTATTCGGATCATAGCGCTCTTCCGTCGTCTCGACTTTTCTAAAATCCAGCACACTGGAGACGCGAACCACTGCCTTATTGGGCCCGACGATCCGTTCCAACATCGTCTGAATGCGTGTCTCGATATCCTTTTCAATGCTTCGCTGATAGTCGTGCTGCGTATTGGAGAGCCCGGCTGTCTCATCCGACACCGTCGCCGACAAGAGACGCCCATGCCCGTCCACCACCGTCACATCACGAGCTTGCAGTCCTTCCACACTGCTCGATACCAAATGGATGACTCCCTGCACCTGTGCCGGCGAGAGTTGCTGTCCGCTACGAAGGGTGATGATCACAGAAGCCCTCGCCTTCTCCTGCTCGCTGGCAAACAGCCGTCGCTCCGGAATGGCCAAATGAACGCGTGCCCGTTCCACTTCCGGCATCTGAGCAACGGTTCGCGCCAACTCGCCTTGCAGCGCCCGACGATAATTCAGTTTCTGAACAAATTCCGACATTCCGATCGACGTCTTATCGAAGATCTCGAATCCCACGCCTCCGCCATGGGGAAGCCCTTGGGTCGCCAATTGCAACCGCAAGTCGTGAACCTGGTCGCTGGCCACCAGGATGGTGGCTCCGCCGCCGGTTGTTTCATACGGCACCTTCGTCTCTTTGAGCTTGTCGATGATGGCGGCGGCGTCTTCGCTGCCGAGGTGGGTGAACAACACTTGCATATCAGGCTGTTGCGTCCATAACGCGATGGCGATCAGACCTGCGACCGACCCCGCCAACGCGACGAGGATGATCATCCGTTGATTGATGGAAAACTTGGAGAACATGTCCACCCCTTAGTCGTCAGCCGACGACACCGATCAGATCTGCATCCGCTGAATTTCCTCGTAGGCGGCCACGAGTTTGTTTCTGACCTGCATCATCAACTGGAACGACACATCGGCTTGCTGCAGCGCAACCATGGTCCGATGAATATCTTGGCTGTCGCCGGTCATGAGCGCATCCACCGCTCGACTCGCTTCCTTTTGCGCATCGTTGACGTTGCCGATCGCCGACTTGAGCGAATCGACGAATCCTGGGCCTGCTGTTTTTCCGGTCGTGCCCGTCGATGCGATCGATGCCACATCGACGATGGGAGCGATACCGGATGTCACACCATTGATCTGCCCCATCATTACCTCCCGATTTCCAGCGCCTTGTTCCACATCGCGCGGGTCGCGTTGATCGCCTGCACATTTGCCTCATAGGCGCGTGACGCTCCGAT
Organism: Nitrospira sp.; assembly: GCA_029865485.1. Taxonomy (GTDB): domain Bacteria; phylum Nitrospirota; class Nitrospiria; order Nitrospirales; family Nitrospiraceae; genus Nitrospira_D. The sequence goes on along the minus strand of JAOUGT010000044.1, from coordinate 12,656 downwards.
CATGTTCACCATTTCCTCCATGACATTGACGTTGGGAAGCCTGACGAATCCTTTTGAATCGGCATCCGGATGGTGCGGATCATAGATCAGTTGTCCTGGCTTGGGGTCTTCTTGCACCCGTGAAACAGAGACGCCTTCTAGTGCATGGGCCGATGGACCCAAGGCAACCTGCTTGATCGATCGCTGGAACGCGCTGGGAACGGCCGTCGATCGAAACACCACATCCCGACGTTTATATGGCCCGCCGGACGGCGTTTTCGTCGACTGTGCGTTGGCAAGATTGCTGGCAATGACGTTGAGCCGTCGGCGTTGGGCATCCAACCCGGAAACCGATACGGCCAGACTGTCCGATATCTCCATGGTGAACCTCCTGGGTATCAAGAATGACTCATCAACAGCCTCCCGCCCGTGGAAGGCTCAGCAATCCGTTATCTCCCCTCCCGTATGGCATTCAGCAGTCCTTGAAACTTCTTGGTAAGAATGGTGGCAGCCGCGTTGTACTGCATGACGTTCTCGGACAACTTCGCCATCTCCAATTCGAGATTCACCGAGTTGGCATCGAGGGGAATGTCTCCGGCGGGCACCTCACTGAGTTTTCCCGTCACCGCCTGCATGCCTTGCGGCCCCTGCAGACCGAAATGCCCGGACTGGGTCGCCGCCAACACGATAGGCAGACGTCCTTTGTGCGCCGACCGTAGTTGGTCCATGAACGTCAGCTCCGACGCGCGATACCCCGGAGTTTCTTCGTTGGCGAGATTCGAAGCGATCACGCGTTGCCGACCACTGCGAAGATCAAGCGTGCGCTCGAGCAATCGCATCGTTCGATCAAAGATCGTCATGTTCACCACTCCTTTCGGTGCGCTGCAGCCTCATTCCTGCAACCTAAGTGCCTATCTCCCTCTGTAGATTCCATCCATCAGCACAGTTCCAGGCCACGCTCCTCCCTGGAGTTCTCTCACACCCTTGGAATTCTGCCGAGAGCAGTAATTGCCTGGCACATATTTGCCCATCGGCAATTGTGATCACCTTCATGCCGTACGGGAGGCCGAGTGTTCACCTTCCCGGTACTCTCGAAGTTTGTTGCGCAGCGTGCGAATGCTGATCCCCAACTCTTTCGCCGCATGGGTGCGATTGTCTTTCACTCGGGCCAAGGTTTTGAAAATCAGCTCTCGTTCCATTTCCCACAGCGATCCGTTCGCCGGTTGTATCGCGCGCACCAGAGGGATCGTGACCTCCTCACTCCGTTCGGGAGGACAATGTTCCGGCAAAATAGGCCCCTGGCCGGCCAACAACAGGGCTCGTTCCATCACGTTCTCCAACTCGCGCACATTTCCCTTCCACGGCAGCCGTTGTAAGTGCGCCAACGCCGCGTCCGACAGGACCGGCGGCGTCAGACCGTTTCTCATGGCCGATTGATTCACAAAGTGGCGTGCGAGCACCGGAATATCCACGAGACGCTCTCGCAACGGTGGCACCGTCACGGGAAAGACGTTCAAGCGATAGTACAGGTCCTCTCGAAACCGACCTTGCTCAACCTCTCGATAGAGGATGCGATTCGTCGTGGCGATGACTCGAATATTGACCGGGACCGGATCCCGTCCACCGATTCGATCCACCTCACGTTCCTGCAGTACACGCAGCAGTTTCGCCTGGAGTGCCAGATCCATTTCGCTGATTTCATCCAAAAGCAAGGTGCCAGTGTGGGCCATCTCAAACTTCCCGACTTTTCGGATCACGGCACCGGTAAACGCCCCGCGCTCATGGCCGAAGAGTTCGCTCTCCAACAGTCCGTCGGGCAGCGCGGCGCAATTCACCGCAATGAACGGCCGGTGGGCCCGTGGACTCCGCAGATGGATGAACCGCGCCAGGAGCTCTTTCCCCGTGCCGCTCTCACCGTGAATGAGCACGGTGGCTTGGCTGGACGCGACCCCTTCAATGGTGCTCAGCAGTCTCACCATCCCCGGATCCTGACTGAGTAACGCCCGGTGTTCCACCTGGTGCACAGACTGACCGATTCCAACCCCGTCCTCGCGACCCGCTTTGAGATTCATAATCACTCGTTCCAACACATCCATGGAAAATGGTTTCAAAAGATATTCGCTCGCGCCCAACTTCATCGCTTCCACGGCGGTTTCAATCGTCCCGTACGCCGTCATCAGCACGATGGCCGTCTGAGGGGCACGCGCCTTCATCTCCTTAATCAACTCGAGTCCGGTGAGGCGCGGCATCCGTAAATCAGTCACAACCAGCCAGGGACGAAACCTGGTCATGCGCTCGAGCGCCTCCGTCCCATCGGCGGCGCCCTGTACGACATAGCCGAGTCGCTTCACGGTTTCCATTAAGGCGATACGCATCGACGGATCGTCATCGACGACCAAAATCCGTTCAGCCTCGTCGCCGGTTTCCGCCATCGGGATTTGCTTCTCACGCTCAGTCATACGACGAATCCTCCATGAGGACGACCTCTCGCACAGCTGGCTCCGTGTCACTGACGCCATGCCCTTCAGAGTCAGGCCCAGCTTGGGAGTTCAGCTCTTCAGTGGCCGAGGGATGAGGAAGGATGATTGAACAGGCCGTGCCTTGCCCGACCGTGCTCTCAATGTCAATCCGTCCATGGTGTGCTTCAACAATGGAATGGACGATCGCGAGCCCCAGACCGGTCCCCTCGTCCTTCGTCGTAAAAAACGGGTCGAACAGGCGCGAGCGATGGGCAGGATCGATCCCGACACCAGAGTCACGGACGGTCAGTCGCACAGCAGAGGTTCCCAGCGTCTGAAACGGCTCCCGAGAAAGACTGATCCCCAACTCTCCCCCGTTCGGCATCGCCTGAACCGCGTTGACGACTAAGTTCACGATGACCTGTTTCAACTGTCCATCGTGACACCAGATCGACGGCACCTCCTGGCTGATATCTATGCGGATGTCCACAGCGACTTTCTTGATCGCATGAGCGGCCAACTCTATGGACTCGTTGAGTAAGGCGGCAGCCTCATGCCATGCTCGCGTCAGATGGACCGGACGCATATACAGCAGCAGATTCGCCAGGAGACCGTCCATCAACTGGACCGCCTGTGAAATCTGTTGCGCATACCGTTGCGCGGGCTGATGCTCGCCGAGGTCGCGTTGCAGCAGAGATGCAAAGAGCTCCACGCTGCCCAATGGATTGCGGATCTCATGGGCGATCCGACCGATCAACTCACCCATCGCAGCAAGCCGATCTTTGCGCTGCAATTGTTCCTCGAGCTGGTAGATCCTGGTCATGTCCTGAAGCAGCACGAGCTGCCCGGAATCCTCGCCTGAATCGTTCCGGAGCGGGACCTGGCTGATGGAGACCACGCTCTGCCCAATGCGTTGCGGGCGATCGGAGACGGTGAGCCCCCGATGCGCCAAAACCTCAGAAATACACCGACCTCGCAGTTCCACCTCGCTCACCCCAAGCAGGTGTTCGGCAGCGCGATTACTGCGAGTGGTGATCCCGCACTCATCGAGAACCACTACCCCCGTCGACAACGACTCGAGAATGCCGTCTAAACGCACGCGCATGGCTTCATTGTCGGCAAGCTGACGACGAAGGGCGTCATTGCTCTGCCCCAATTCCGCATCCATCTCCTCGACACGCGCCGTAAGCGCACTATAGGACTGCTGTAACGTATGCGCGGCTTCATCGAAACTCCGAAACGCCGCCTGCAGGAGCGCCCGTTCATCGGGATTCGTCGTCACGCTGGTCATAACCCCTCCGTCTTTCCTGAATGCCGGACCAGTTGCACCGTCCCCTTCAGCGAGGATGAGAGCCGATCGACGAGTTCATCGTCTGCGCGACCAAGTTCCGCCAACGCCACCGTGGCTCGCTCATATTGTTTCAACGCGGTCCAATGCTGCGCTATTTGCAGACGAGCCCATTCAGCCTGGCGCGCCTTCGGTTTCTTCTCGAGAACCCTCTGATAGGCCGTGATCGCTCGTTCATGCCGGTTCAACCGGGATAACGTATCGGCATAGGCCATCAACGTATCGGAAGACTCGAGGGCCCCGGCCTTGAACCCCTCCTCATAGGCAAGGGCAGACTCTTCAAGCTTCTCCAGCTCCCCCAACGTCTTGGCCAACTGAAGGTACATGGCAGGGCGTTCCCGGTGACCAGGATGGCGCAACAGCCATGTGCGGCACAGATTGAGTAACCCCTGCATATCTCGTTGTTGCCGCATGGCCCGTACCAGGAGCAGCACGACTTCCCCCTCGTAAGTCCCGAGAGGAAACTGAAAGCGGTACCGCTCAAGCACCTTCCTTGCCGCGTCGGGATCGCGCTGATCCAGATAAATCTTTCCAAGCCCGATCAACGCCGGCTCGATCAAGGCCGGTTCGTTGTGCACCTTGAGCACCTGTTGATGAAGACTGATGGCTTCCGTCGCGAATCCCAGCCGACGATGCGCTTCGGCGATCTGCAGCAACAGAGGTGATCGCGCATAGCGTTGCCGGGCCACAGCCCCGTGCCGGTGGAACAAACTGACGACCGTCAGATCATCCTGCGAGGCGAGGGCCGCTTCAATCCATGGAGTCAGGAGTGCGGCGAGGCGGTCCGCAGCCTTCACCGCCCAAGAGTCATTCGCATTCGCCGTCCCCAGGGTGATATCCCGGTAGAGACGCACGGCCTGATTCATTTCATTGGCCTGTTCAGCGTCTTTTGCGAGATAAAAGAGCGCCTCGTTCCCGGTTGGGTTCGTCGCTTCTCGCGTGGCAATGTCTTCCAACAACGCCCGATACGATGCGGTGGTTTGGAACGTCTGCGGAACATCGCGCATCATGGCGCTGACGGTCTGCTCCAGCGACTCGGTTCCCCCCGCCTGCATTGTCTCAGTCCGCTGAACGGCCAAGCGAAGCTTGGCGGTCGCAGCCGGCTGGCTATAGGGATAGAGCGCTGGAATAAGGGCGTACACAAACTCCGCGAGTTTCTGGTTGGTGCCGATCCGCAGGCTCTCGGCAAGCTGCAACAGCGCCGCAGGCGCATGCTCGTGGCGGGGATAGAGATTGTACAGCAACAGCAGCAGCTCCCTTGCGGACGCCTCATGCTGAAGCCTGATTTCGGTCACGGCAAAACGCTGAATCGCAAGGGGATCAGCTTTCACCAGATGCGGCCAGCGTCGATAGGCGAGGTCGAAGTGGGGTTGTGCATCGGAATATCGTTGCTGCCGATACAAGGCATGGGCGAGTCCCAGCGTGGCGCCTTGCAACAACAACTCATGCTCACTTCGTGTGCGGGCATTCGCGAATGCATGCTCGGCCTCGCTCCACTTTCCCATCGCCATACAGGCGTAGCCCAGACCGAGTAGCGACCGCGGGCCATCGAACTGATAGCCCTCCGCGTGGGCCATGGCTTGTTCATAGAACACACGGGCCTCTTGATACCATCCCTGGTCAAAGTACAAATCCGCAATCCGCCACTCGGCTCTCCGCGCATTCCTCGACTGTGGATGGTCCCGTAAGAGCTTCTTGTATTCCTGAATTCCCAGAGCTCGACCTTGCCCAGAAGCGTCCTCACGAAGCGCCAGTTCAATCAAGAACGCCTTGGCCGACGGCACAAGCGGGCTTTCAGGATGGTCCGCGACAATCTTCCCAAAGAATCGTTGCGCCTCCGGCCAGGCCTGCTTCTTGTACGCGGACTGGCCTTCCTGCCAGAGCAACCCATCGATGCCGGTCGACTGACCTTCCAGCCGTGGTCCATCATCCGGCAACAAGAGGGTCAGTCGTTCGACCGGTGCTTGGTTTTTCACCCCTGCCGGACGTTCACTGGCCGGCAGACCGGCTCCCTTCCCAGCAGGAACGGTCTGCCCGATTGCCACAGCAGGGACGACCGTCCAGAGAACGATCTGGAGGATCATTCGGACATATGGGAGACGGCATAGATTCACAGCGAGAAGACACCAGCAAGGCTCGTGCCCTTCTCAGCAACCAAAAACTCGAAGGAAATCAGAGGAGTTATCGGAAAAAACTGAAAACCTGCGTGAATCGCGTCAGGACTGGCATCGACTACGTCGGAAGGTCGTCAATCTTTTGACTGGATGAACGGGGCCAGAGGGGAAGGGTTTCAATATGGGAGCGTGGATCAACCCCTTTGCGTTTCAGCTTTTCAACCAAGGTCGTTCGATTCAGATGGAGCAACTGCGCGGCTCTGGAGGTGACCCCATTCGCCTTGCGCAACGCTTCCATGATGAGATGCTTTTCGTACTGTTCCACCTCTCTCGAGAGATTGATGCCATCGTCATTGAACCGAATGAACTGCTCCTTCAGTTCAGGCACAATCGATCGGCGACCGATTTTGGGGGGCAAGTCCTCGACGGCCAAGGTCCCCTGCTTTTTCAGGACAACCAAGCGCTCAACCATATTCTCCAACTCGCGGATGTTGCCGGGCCAATCGTACTCGATCAACACCTGCAGCGCGTCCTCTGAAAAGCCCGATACATCCGTATGCTTACTCTGATTGAAGCGCGCCAGAAAGTGTTCAATGAGCAGTGGGATGTCGCTTCTCCGTTCTCGAAGGGGAGGAATCAGGATGGGAATGACGTTGAGCCGATAGAAGAGATCCTTTCGAAATCGCCGTTCCTCCACCTGCAGCTCTAAATCCTGATTCGTCGCCGCGACAATCCGTACATCCACGTGAATTGTGCGATTGCCTCCGACTCGTTCGAATTCCCGTTCCTGCAACACTCGCAGCAGCTTGACCTGCAAGGAAAGGCTCATCTCCCCGATTTCATCGAGGAAAATCGTCCCCCCGTTCGCCAATTCAAACCGGCCCATCCGCGAATGGGTAGCCCCGGTGAACGCACCTTTTTCGTGGCCGAAGAGTTCGGACTCCAGCAGGTTCTCAGGAATTGCCCCACAGTTCACCGGAACGAGCGGACGGTCCCTTCGCAAGCTATTGAAGTGAAGCATGCGGGCGACCAACTCCTTGCCGGTGCCGCTTTCACCTTGGATCATGACCGTGCTGTCGCTGTCGGCGACCTTTTGCACAAACTCCAACACCTGCTGCATCGGCTCACTGACTCCGACCAACTGTTCCAGCCGATACTGATCACGGACCGCTTTCCGTAGCAGGTGGTTTTCCTGCCGTAGCCGATAAAACTCCGCCGCCTTTCGCACCACCACCGCCACCGTCTCGAGATCAAAGGGCTTGGTAATGAAATCAAAGGCGCCACACTTCATCGCCCGTACCGCGGTTTCAATCGTCCCGAACCCGGTCATCATAATGGGAATGATCTTGGCATCCTGCTTGGCGAGACGATCGATGATCTCCAACCCATCGATATCGGGCAACTGCAAGTCCGTAATCACGATATGGACGACCGACTCCTTGGCGACGTGAATCGCAGCCTGGCCATCCTCAGCCATGGTCACGCCATAGCCTTCCTGCAGCAGCACCTCCTGCAGAATCGTCCGGATGGCCGGATCGTCGTCGACAATCAGTACGTTGACTTGATTGATACTCATGACAATTTGGAATACGAAATGCGTGGCGCGCTTAGAATAATGGCCCTGAGCACCCATTGCAAGCTATATCAATTACTATGACAAGGACCGGAGCGGTAGAAGGTTTCTTGACAGGCTTGTCGACCTATTATTGATACTGTTCGGCACCCTGGTGGAACGGACGACCCGCTTGGTCCTGCTGGCTCACATGGACGGGACGGATGTCGCGAGTGCGTACCAGGGCTTCACGAAGAAGCTTCGGCATGTCCCGACGCCACTGCGGAATACGCGGCCACGCAAATGTTTGAACTTTGCGACGCCTCTGGAGGTTTACACGCAGTGGCGTCATTTCACCCGTATTCACCCGTTGCACTTGGAACTTGATACCGCCAGGGCTTTTTATGTGGTTCTTCAACGGGACAGGCTTATTCAGCGGTGTCTGGCCGTTCAACAGTGGCGATCATCTCCTAATGTCGATATCGGAAGAGCCTCATCTCTTCAACAATCGCTTTTGAGATAGGCCCCGGTATCGTGCCGCCATCGGGCGGGGGTAGCTGCTTCAGACTCTCTCGATGGCCAGTTGTTGTGGAGTTGAAACCTTTCTTGTCATGAGGGGGCCAGATTCGCGGGCGGTTCTGTCGGACTGGATGGAGTCCGTCGTTGGTACAGGGCCAGGATGACGGCCATTCCGACCACGCCAAAGACAATCACTGTCAGCGCGTAGATCGGAAAGAGCTCGGTTTCTGGGATCCCGGATGCAATCGGAAGGAAGGCCATCACCGCCGTGGCTACCCCGCGTGGGAACATGGCGGCAATCACCACTCGCTCGCCCGCCGTCCACGCGTCGGTGACCCGGCCTAATGATTCCGTCACGACGGCTCGGACAAACACGACGATTACGAAAAACCCAAGACTGAGCATTGCGATCTCAATAGTCAGAGCGGAAAAATCCAGGATCAACCCCAGGAGGACATAGAAGAACGTCCGCACGAGAAACGACAATTCCTCGTTCATCCGCTTCAGAAACTCGCCCAGGACGAATTTTGCTTGGTCTAATTCGTAGCCGATCAACGCGCGAATCGGCTTGGCTAACCGTCCGACGAGAAACTCCATGTTACTGAGGACGAGACCGAACAGGAGGATGGTGATGGCTCCGTTCGCACCAATCAGTTCCGCTACATAGTACAGCACCAAAATTGCCGCCATAGTGAGCATGTAAGACAACGTTTGGCCTTGCAGCCAGGCCAAGAGCCGCGCCCACAGAGCGCCCGCCAAGAGCGCCAACATGATCGCATCCCAAAAAGCGTGAAAGACTTCTCGAATCAGGTGTCCTCCACCCGTTGGGTCCTTCATCGTTCCCATCAGCGCCAAGGCAAGCACCACGACAAAGACCTCCGAAATGGCCGAATCCAGGCTTAACAGCACCTTGGCCGAATCACGCAGAGAAGACATCTGTGACGTCACCGGAATAATGATGGCGGCGGCCGTCCCCCCCAAGATCGTCCCGAGGAGGAGACCATGCAGCCACGAACCATGCATCCACCAAACGTAGAATCCCATGATCGAGACGATCGTCACCCCGAATACCGTTACGGAATACAGCAAGGCAATCGGCGTCTCGCTAATCACCTTGAGAATATGGAGGTTGATACCGCCGTCGAAGAGAATGATTAGCAACGCGAGCGTGCCGAAATAGGGAGCCAGTTTCATAACCAACACCGGCTCGGCCAAGTGAAAAACCGGACCCAGCAGCACCCCGAACCCCATGAGAAGCAACACGCTGGGAATCCCAGTCCGTCGAAAAACCAGCTCGCCGGCTAAACCAACCAGAATGGTCAATCCCGTCAGACCCAGCACAACCTCAACGCTTAATTGCTCCATCCCAACAACCCTCTTGCAAAACTATGAGTGTACCCCTGTTGATCGCATGCATGAAGTTACTTATCACGGCGACAGAGCATCGGCGGATCGTCGCCCTTCTGGCACGATCGACTGTTTATGGTGGCATAAAAGAAGTTAGTATGCCACAATTTCATCCGGCAGAGCAGCTACCGTGTGAAACAAGCAGGAACATGGGGCCTCAACGGGAAGACGAACAAATCACGCGCACTTGTTATTGTATCTGGGCTCCATTCGCATTCTGCTTCATCTTCAGTTCCTGGCTCGCTACCACGGACCTCCTTGCCAGCCCCTCGACAGCTGATTCAGGCACGCCGGTGCGTTTCAACCAGGAAACGCTGTTCACCATCCAGACCGGATTGGGCGACTTCGATTCAGCCTCCAGAGCAGCGGCCATCGAGAAGCGATTGGATAGGCTAGCTCATGCACCAGACTCTTCCATCCCCGAGCTGGCGGTTGAAGACCAAGAACACACCTCCTATATCGTGACGCCGGACGAGGTCCTGCTCGTCGTCACGGAGGCCGATGCCAAAGCGTCCGGGCACACCCGCCAGGAACTCGCAGAAACTTATGTATCACGCATCCGGACAGCTTTGGTAGCGGCTCGACCAGTGCAGCCGGTGGTTCCCGCTCATCTAGTCGGCGTTGAAGAATTGATCTCAGCCACCATCGCCTCCGCACTGGTGATCGCTTTGATGGTCGCCTTCCGCTTTGGGTTCCCCCGCCTCTACCGCTTACTGGAATCCTGGCGAGGCACACGACTGCGCGGAGTATCGGTCGGCGGTATGGAACTGTTGTCCTCAGACTTGCTCACCGACTTACTGCTACTGCTGAGTCGAACGCTACGGACAGCCCTGGCATTGGCAGCATTCTTTGTCTATATACAGTTCGTGGTGGGTCTGTTCCCTTGGGCCCTCCGTCTGGAAGCGGACCTCTACCGTACGCTCTCCGCACCGCTCGAACACAGTCAAGGGCTTCGTTCAGGACTTGGTGCGTTGTTTTTCGGGCTGGCGCTGACTCTGTTCGCAACCGGAGTCTTCCTGGCCTCACTTAAAATCCTCCAGCAACTGTTCCCTCGCCTGACTGACTGGATCGCCGCATGGGGACGAACGTCACTGCCAACACTCAAAGTTCAACGGGTCGAGCTCCTCTCCGCGGAACAATTGACCGACGGTCTGCTGGGCATACTCCAGGCTGTTCGGTTTCTAGCGCTCGCCTTTCTCATCTACTTTTACGCGTCGTCCGTGCTGGGATTTTTCCCCTGGACCCGCCAGCTCTCCTTCGAGCTGTTTGGGCACATCCTGAGGCCGGTCTATGTCATCGGCGGCGTCTTCGCCGATTCGATTCCAAATCTCATTGCGATCGTCATGATCGTGTTGGTTACCCGGTATCTTCTCAAGCTGATCGCGCTGTTTTTCCGCGGGTTGGAGCGAGGGGCCATCAGGTTTACCGGTTTCCATCAGGATTGGGCCAAACCGACCTATGGGATTGTGCGATTCCTGGTAATCGTGTTTGCAGCCATCGCATGTTTTCCCTATATCCCCGGCTCCCAATCAGAGGGGTTCCGTGGCATTTCCGTCTTCCTCGGACTGCTGATTTCATTGGGATCGGCCGCTGCGATCGGGAACATGATCGCCGGGGTGGTATTGACCTATATGCGGCCCTTTCAACTCGGCGATCGGGTCAAGATTGCGGACACCGTAGGGGATGTCGCGGAAAAGACGCTCCTCGTCACACGTATCCGTACGATCAAGAACGTCGACATTACGATCCCCAATTCGCTGATCTTGGCCGCCCATATCGTCAACTATAGCTCTGCCGCCTTGAGTCCACCGCCGTTAATTCTTAACACGACGATCACGATCGGGTACGACACGCCCTGGCGCACCGTGCATGAGCTGCTCAAGAAAGCCGCCTCGGGCACCCGGAATATCCTGTCAGATCCGGAGCCCTTCGTGCTGCAGACAGCATTGAACGACTTTTATGTCAGCTATGAAATCAATGCCTATACCGGCGCGGCGAACCAGATGGCCGTGACCTATTCCGAGCTCTATCAGAACATTCAAGATGCGTTCAACGAGGCCGGTGTGGAAATCATGTCTCCGCACTACAGCCAACTGCGCGACGGCAATAAAACGGCCGTGCCCGATCAATATCTTCCAAAGCAGTACGAGGTGCCGGGCTTGCGGATTACGCCACTCGGCAAGTGGACAAACCAACCGAATGATGGCAGCCTCTCACGAAATGAGGCCAAGCCATGACCGCTTCGCTTCAGCAGTTCATTGAGAGCTGGCTGTTCGATCCAACCGTCGGCACACTCGTCTCCACGATAGCCACGCTCCTCATTCTCATGGCGCTCGTACGACTCCTCAAGAGAATCCTCAATCGTTATGTCCGGGAGCCAGGCAATCTTTACCGCGCCAAGAAGATGGTGACGTTCCTCGGCTATTTCACCGGACTCGTGGTCATCTCACTGATCTTCAGCGACCGTCTCGGCAAGATGGCGGTTGCCTTCGGCGTTGCAGGAGCGGGCATCGCCTTCGCTCTACAAGAGGTGATCGCCAGTCTCGCTGGGTGGGTGGCTATCTCCTTCGGCAATTTCTATAATACCGGGGACCGCGTCCAATTGGGCGGCATCAAAGGGGACGTGATCGATATCGGTATGCTGCGGACCACCATGATGGAGATCGGCCAGTGGGTAAATGCCGACCTCTATAATGGGCGTATCGTGAAGATCGCCAACAGTTTCGTCTTCAAGGAGCCGGTGTTCAACTATTCCGGCGATTTCCCTTTCTTGTGGGATGAAATTACGGTCCCGGTCAAGTACGGCAGCGACTACCGTTTATCCCGTGAGATCTTTCAGCGGATCCTGGTTGAGGTCACCGGCGGATATTCCACACAAGCCAAGGCTAGCTGGACCGCATTGATCCAGCAATACCGAGTGGACCAGACCGAGATCGACCCTCGCGTCTTGCTCGTCGCCAATGGCAATTGAATGGAGTTCACGTTGCGCTATGTCGTGGACTATAAGAAGCGCCGCGTCACGAAAGATCAGCTGTTCACCCGTATTCTGGAAGAAGTGGATCAGACCAACGGCCGCGTCGCGTTCGCCTCGGCTACCTTCCACCTTGTTGAAACGCCAGAGATCAAGGTGAGTCTTGTTGAACCAGCCAAGGGTGGCAACACTTGAACTCAGGCCCTGCTGTCTCAGGACAAGGTGGAATTCAACCACCATGGCGATTCACCATCTCGCAGGTGGCAGGGCTGAGAGTTAGGAGTCGGACATGTCGTTGTTCTGGAAA
>JAOUGT010000043.1 GCA_029865485.1 Nitrospira sp. | reverse complement strand
AGGGGTCCCCGGGCCGGAGTCGGTCCAGGAACCACCCCGGCCCACGCGCCGGCCGCAGTTGCCATCGTGAGTATCTAGCCATGCTGAGCCATCAGTTGAAGCCCCTCCGAAGTTGTCATGCCAGCAATCCTCCACCCATTCCCACACATTCCCGCTCATGTCATAGAAGCCGAGACCATTGGGTTTCTTGCTGCCAACCGGCTCCGTTTTGCCAGAACCATACACCGCATAGTCCTTTAACTGGCTTTCATCCGAGGTCCCAGCCCAGGTCTCATCCTTTCCCCCACTGCGCGCCGCATATTCCCACTCCGCTTCCGTCGGCAACCGATAGCGCTGACCGGTTTGCTGGGACAACCATTGAGCATAGGCTTTCGCATCGCTCCAGGACACGTTGATGACCGGTCTTCGACCTCGCCCCCAACCCTGGTCGTTTGGTAATTGACGCCCAGTCGCCTGGGCAAAGCGATCATACTCGTCAAAGGTCGTTTCATACCGTGCCATGGCAAAGGATTTAGCGAATCGGACTTCGTGAATGGGTCCTTCCTCCTTATATTTTGATCCCCCCATCAAGAATGATCCTGGCGAAATCCGTATCATTTGCGGGGTCGGTACTGAGGACTGCCTCGCAGAGACCGGCTTCTCCACAGGCTTCTCCTGCTTCTTCGTCACTGCAACTGGCTCGGAAGATGGTGGAGAAGACTGTGGTGGAATCACCTGTGTCTCTCGCTCTTCCTTTTTCTCCACCACTGGAGGCGAATAGACAGGCGCGGACTTGGGTTGAAGGATCAGGAACGTGACCACGGCTCCGACCAGGACGATCAGGCCAATGCCACCGAGCAAGTATGATGAGAACCCGTCCGTTGTTGTCTGTGATGCTACTGACAGCGCAGCTCGTTCTTCATGTTCCGATTTCACCGCCTGTGCTGCAGAATCCGGTTCAGCTGGACGAACCTTGACCTCAGCTGCCTCCTCCTCCGGACTCTTGACGTCGGAATGGCCAGTCCGTTCTGTGCCACTCACGTCGCTCACCGTGCCCTGAGCTTTCGGAACCACAAGCTGTTCCTTTGCCTCAGCGAGCTGGGTCCGCAAATGGTCGATGAGTCGATCCATGTCTCGATGAAAATCTGGATTCGGACGGATCACGATGGCATGACGGTAGGATAAGTCTTGAATACTGGCCGGAAGCTGTTGAGCCGGCGGAACTGATGCCCCTCCGACCAGGACTGGTATCACCAAAATCCGCCGTTTCAAGGCCGATTCGATTTCGATGCGGACGAAATCCCCTGGATCCTCGAGTCTAGATCGTCCCTTGCGCTCTTTGCCTCTGAGCCAGTCCCGCCCGATCACCGCAAGAAACACCTCGCATTGGCTCACCTGCTCGTCCAGATAGGTACGAAAATCGACCCCATAGGGAATGGAATCGACATCCATAAACACCGCACCCGGCCCAAAGTCCTTCACGAGCCGGTCATGGATCCGACCGGTCACATCGATACTATCCTCGCGGCGATAGGAAATGAGGATCTTGCTCATGGTCAAGTCACTGGCATGGATATCGTGGTAGCCGAGAGAGCAGCGTCACTTCCTGGTCCTTATGCGTCGAATTTCGAACCGTCGCGCGGCGGTACTGTATCTTGAACGATATAGGGGGTCAATACGGTCAGGATTCCTGAGTGAGATCAAGTGCAGTGTTTCATGACTGCGTTAATATGAACCGTTCGCCCTGAGCTTGTCGAAGGGCAAGTGCGTTCAACTGGTTCCGTTCATGCGGTTCGGCTGGGCTCACCGTAGAGTTCGACGCGCCTGTCCCGAGCCCGTCGAGGGACTCACCACGAGTGTATCTCTCGGACGCAACACAAGCCACTACAGAATCTGCAGAAAGGCATTTTGTTGCCACTCAGTGAGTGCGGACGCAGCGGAAGGATTGTGGATCAGTATGCGCACGCGAGGTTGGATCTTCTGTTGCTTGGGCCGTTCAATCAACTCCACGTTGGCTAGTCTCGTTCCCGCTTTCGACGGCAAGGGCTCTACATCCCACAGCGAAATCATCACCGCACTGATGGAGCGGAGGCTCATCAACAGGACCGTCACCGTACCGGCCAGCATCTTCAGATCCAACCAGATCTCTTCTGGCCGGGTTGTTCTGTCGCCTTGCAGATCAGCCCGTGGGATCGAGATCCCGAGAACCACTGGGTCACAGTAATCGGCGAGTTGTTTGGCCTTTTGGCGGATACGCGCCAGAATCCGGTGCGTCAGAATCACCCCTCGATCTTCTTCCTCACCGTCGACCTCATCAAGGTCGAGACCTCGTAGGGGCAATCGTTGCCGTTCCGCAGACCCCACCATGGTGGTGACTTCCACGAAGAATCGTCCACCTCCGACGCGACATTCGAGATCGGCTGTGCGTGCCTGGGATTCCGGTAAGAAGGTGACGTGGATCCCGGTACGAATCAGTTGGGTGGCGAGTTCTAGTTCGGCAAGCGCGGATTCTCTGACACCACAATCATAGTGTGTCAGTCGACGGACAAGTCGGTTGAGGCGCAGGTGGCTTGATTGGTCCGAACAGTGCCGATGGAGAGTGGACCACCGCTCGTGGAGACTACGCGACAGGCCTTGTTCCTCTCGCTTCCACGCGGGCACTTGCGCCGGCTGCTCACCGTGAAGTTGCGCAGCCAGTCTGAACGTCGTTCGTGGACGAAATCGTGCCATCGGTCATACCGATGCCGCATCTTCATCATCGTTGGGTGACAAACCGAACAAGTCCGGCTGGCGCTGTGCCACCTCCTCACACAGGTCGTCCAGCCATCGGCCGGCACAACCCAACACCTCACGGACCAGCGGTTCAGGCTGCCCAGTTCGCCTGATCGTCCATTGCGACACGTATTCCACGAGCGTCTCCCGGTCGAATTGCCGACTGGACTGTGTGGCCAATGTCACAAGTTCACCTAACCCCGTGTGCAAGATTTCGGCAACCAGGTCCTTCCCATACGAGGTGCTGGCTGTGACATATTGAATGGCGCGATTGATTTCTTGCTCGGTCATAGCAACGATAGTGAAAACCTGTCACACTCTCAGCCCCTCCGTCAATGTGGCCGGCTGTGTTCGGCCTACCGTCTCATATTTTTCTCTGCTCCCGAATGGGACCGATGGTATGATCGCCCATCATTCGATTCATGCAGCAAGGAGTATGAAATGGCCGGAACACCCGCAACGCAACCTGTCAGAAAACGTAGCCGATTGACCTTTCCCGAACGATGGAACCTGACCGAGCTGGTCAAGGACCCAGCAGCCGATATCGATGCTCAGCTTGCCGATCTGGAGTCGAAGGTCGCAAAGATGGAAGCAGCACGATCGACGTTGACCTCGTCGATATCCAGCCAAGATCTTCTCAATCTACTCCATCTCAGCGAGGACATCACCCAAGGCGCATTGCGGTTGGGAGCCTATGCCTATCTGCGGTTTTCTGAAAACACAAAAAACGCCGACGCTCGCTCGCTCAAGACCAGGGTGGAGGAGCAGCTGACCGGTCTGACGAATCGACTGCTGTTTTTCGAACTCTGGTGGCAGGGTGTCGATGACGCCAATGCGACCCGCCTCATGGCCGACGCGGGAGACCTACGCTATCACTTGGACACGATCCGGCGCTTCAAGCCCCACACCCTGTCCGAGCCGGAAGAAAAGATCCTCAACCTCAAGAACGTCACCGGCCGTAGCGCCGTCCACACCCTTTACGATGTCGTGACAAACGGATTGACGTTCACCATGACGGTCGGCGGGAAGAAGAAAACGGTCAATCGGGAAGAGCTGATGACCTACGTGCGAAGCCCGAAGGCCCCTGTCCGTCAGGCTGCCTATCAAGAGCTCTATCGTGTCTTTGCAACCCAGCGCGACTTGTTGGGAGAGATCTACAAGACGCTGGTGCACGATCTGAAGTCCGAGAACCTCGGACTCCGCCGTTTTCCTTCTCCCATCGCCAGTCGGAATCTCAGCAACGACGTACCGGACCAGGCCGTCGATGTCCTGCTCGCATCCTGCGCGAAGAACGCCGGCATCTTTCAGACCTACTTCAAACTCAAAGCCAAGATTTGCAAGATCAAGTCAATGAGCCGGTACCATCTCTACGCACCGCACCGGACGGAAACCAAGAAGTACAAGTACTCCGATGCCGTGACCATGGTGCTCGACGCCTATCGAGGCTTCTCGCCAAGCCTGGCAGATCTCGCCGAGCAGGTATTCCGCGATCGACACATTGATGCCCCCACACGCCCAGGGAAGCTGGGTGGCGCCTACTGCTACAGCATCGTTCCTGGCATGACCCCTTATGTCATGCTGAACTACACAGGGGAAGCCCGGGACATCGCCACCATGGCACACGAACTCGGCCACGCCGTCCATGGCATGCTGGCCAGGGACCATTCCACCTTCACCTTCCATTCAACGCTTCCCCTGGCGGAAACCGCTTCCGTCTTTGGTGAGCGCATTCTCTCCGACGCCCTGATGTCGCAAGAACGAAACAAGGCCGTTCAACAGGGCCTCCTGTTGAGCCAATTGGATGACATCTACGCCACCGTGCTGCGGCAAGCCTATTTCGTTCGGTTCGAAAAGCTGGCCCATCAGATGATCGCGAACGGCGCAACAGCCGATCAATTAGCCAAGACCTATGGCCAAGAGCTACGGCAACAGTTCGGGAAGGCCGTGAAGGTCCCGGATGAATTTCAATGGGAGTGGCTGACCATTCCCCATCTTTTCGCCAGCCCGTTCTATTGCTACGCCTACAGTTTTGGAAATTTGCTCGTGTTGGCGCTGTACCGTATGTACAAGGAACAGGGGACTGCCTTCGTGCCCAAGTATCTTGATCTCTTGGCTACCGGCGGCTCACAGTCACCACAGCAGATCCTCGCCACCATCGGTGTCGATATGACCTCCGAAACCTTCTGGCAACCGGGATTCGACACGATCCGAGACATGGTAGAACAGCTGGAACGAACGATGTAGACGTAAATTGGTGGTACCGAAAGTGAGTTCAGGCGCAGCGCTAGGAGGAGCGATGACAATTGCCAAGAGATTGGATGTCGGTCTCCTGCAAATCCCGCCATTCTCCTGGTTTGAGATCGCCGAGACGAACTGATCCAATAGCAATACGGACCAACCGCAAGGTGGGATGGCCTACCGCCGCCGTCATGCGTCGCACCTGGCGGTTCATTCCCTCATGGATTGTGATTTCCAGCCAGGCTGTTGGAACCTGTTTCCGAAACCTGATGGGGACAGGCCGCTCGGGTAGCGAGGGGTCCTCGGCCAACAACCTTACCTCCGCAGGCTTCGTTCGTTTTCCACCAAGCACGACCCCTTGGCAGAGCTGCGTGATCGCTCGTTCATCAGGGATCCGTTCTACCTGTGCCAGATAGACTTTCGGCAGTTTGTGTTGAGGATCTGTAATCCGATGGGCGAGTGCGCCATCCGAGGTCAACAGCATCAGTCCCTCGCTGTCCAGATCCAATCGCCCTGCAGCATAGACACCGGGTATGGTGACATAGTCCGCCAATGTCGGCCTTCCTTCCGGATCGGTAAAACAAGGCAAGACTCCATAGGGCTTATTGAATGCGATGGTGCGTACAGACATGATCGCTTTGTACTCTACCCTGATCGATCACCCCATCCGTTTGTATTTTCTAGAAAAAAGACCAGAAACTGTGTGTCCGTCAGACCCTTGGTACAACCTTCCGCATGGGTTGACAGCACCATGATCTTCTGACATACTGAGAATGCTTATCATAATCGACGAAGGGAGACTTCCATGTACATGTGCCTGTGCAAAGGAATCACCGAATCAGAAGTCCGAGCAGCGGGGCGGACCGGAATTGTGATGGCCAGCCAACTCAAAGCCAAGTTTGATCTCAAGTGTCAGGGCTGTTGCGGACGCTGTGCGAAGAACATTCACGAATTCGTCGAGGTCGCCGTGCAAGGAGCCGCAGCCTCCTGCCCCCAGCGATAGACCTATCTTCTTCCTGACGGCCAGCCGAGCCTATTACCCCCTCAGGGCGCACCGTAGCCCCTCCGGATTAGGCCCCATCCGATTCCTTCACCATCAGTGACCAGGGAACATTTCTGCGCAAGAATCCGTTTATTTGGAAGGGGCTCTGCTGATCAGTTTCGCGACATCTGCGACCCGCTGGCCCAAAGCCCTCGCATCAGCGAGTTCCTTCTTATCAATCCCCGGACTGTCACCTTCGGTCGTGGCGGATGCTCCGAATGCTCCCCCGCCGCTGACCACGATCATCTGATTGCCCAGCATAGCAGCGAGAATCGTCAGCATCGTCACTTCCTTGCCGCTGGAGACCTGGCCCCCCGTCGCAAAGGCGGCACCGACCTTGTTCTTCATTTTGAACTCGGGAAACACACCGAACTTGAACTGCCAATTGTCGAAGAACGTCTTGACCTCTCCGGACATGTTGGACCAGTAGACCGGCGACCCGACAATGACGGCATCGGAGGAAAATAGATCGTCGGCCGTCACCAGTCCTACACGCTTGAGCACCACCACGGTATTCGGCACAGATTTGGCCCCCTCGACGACCGCCTCCGCCATCCGCTCCGTATTTCCGGCAAGAGAGTGATAGGTCACGAGAATCTTCACGGCTGGGGAGGCCTCGTCCGCCCAAGAGCGCGAAGCGCAACCGGTGGACAGCGTGAACAGCATCAGGGCCATGACGAGGGAAAACAGGGAGGAGTTCGAGAAAGAACGTTGTGTGCAGAATGACGCCACGGGGTAATGGTCCTGATTAGGACAACGGTCAGATCATCAGCGTCGAATGGTCTCTTCCTCCATATGCTCTTCAACCGACACTTCTGTCAGCGTTCCGCGATAGGTACAACGGTGACATCGAATCCGCCACTCTTCAATCCATTTTTCCTGGACATAGGACTGGCGACAGCCTGGACACACAAACACACCTTTTTTGTATAACACCCGCCGTTTCTCTTGCATGGGCTCCTCGTTTGATTCGGCTGGAGAATCGCACAAGACGCGAGAAGATTGCAACCGGGCAGGACAGTCCCCAACGCCGCGAGGGCCGCCTTCTTGACTGGGGAAGGTCGCGATCATTAGGATGCGCAAATGAGTCAGAAACTATCCTTGTGGCTGGTTACCTCTCTCGTCATCGCCGTCGGGTTACTCGCCAGTAACACGCAGGCAGCTCGTGCTGCAGGATCCGACCTGGTCTCCATTCAAACGCCATCGGGAGTCACCATCAAGGCCGAAGTTGCCGACACACCGCTCAAGCGCTCAATGGGCCTGATGTATCGAGACCATCTCGAGAAGAACCACGGCATGCTGTTTTTCTTTGGCCAACCTCAAGCTTGGAATTTCTGGATGAAGAATACCAAGATGGCGCTCGACCTCATCTGGATTGACAGCAAGAAACGCGTGACGCACATCGAACGCAATGTGCCCATTTGCACAAAAAGTGATGATTCCTGTCCGCAGTATCGCCCGAACAGTGATGACGCGATCTATGTCCTGGAGATTGCCGGAGGAACGGTTGACGGATACAAGATCGAGAAAGGGTCTAAACTACAGTTTGGCCAGCCATAGTGCTGGGTCCCATCAGGTACTCCCAAAGCTGCCCGGCAACGCCGCCTCAGCTGACAAAGCAGATCGCATCTCATTCAACAGGACATCCCACGGTCTCAAGCTTCCCACAGCCCCTCACCCCATTCCGATCATGACCGATGCTGCCACGACCGAATGCGTCGTGCCGTAATAACCCCCTCAATCCGTTCAATGGTTTTCAGGACTCGATTCAGGTGAGCAGTGTCGTCAATCTCCACGATAAAATCGAGCTCAGCCTTCCGATCTTCTCGTGTAATGATTTCAGCGCGGCTGATATTTGCCTTACATTCGGCGATCGCCGAAGAGACATTCGCCAGCACACCGGTCCGATCTTCGGCAATAACGGCAATCTTGACCGCATGGAGGCTGGGAGCTGCGGTATCCCATTCCACCTCCACAAGCCTGGCTCGATCGTAATCCAGTGCCTCCAGATTCGGACAATCAACGGAGTGGATCGTGAGTCCTCTACCTCGCGTGATGTAGCCTAAGATTCGATCACCGGGAACCGGATTACAACAGCGGGACAACTGCATCAACAGATCACGCCCGCCCTTGACCTGAACCCCCTGCGCCGTGTCTCGACTGCTCGAAACCTTCTGAGGCGTAGCCGGCTGGGACGAAACTGATGTTGTCTCCGATGCCGGTGCAACCAGTCGGTTCACAACTTGCGCGGTTGCAATATGCCCAAATCCAATAGCAATTGTCAGTTCGTCGGCCGTTTCATAGCCCTCGTGCTTGGCCACCTCGACCAATTCGCTCGACTTCAAGATTTGAGCAGGAGCCAACCCATGCCGCCGCAATTCCGTCTCCAGCAAGCGCCGACCAATTTCCAGGCTTCGCTTCTGCTCTTCAGCCTTAATCCAATGTTTGATTTTGGTCTTGGCCCGTGAGGTACGGACAAATTTGAGCCAATCCTTGTGCGGCGTTTGATTCGGCGAGGTCAGAATTTCAATCGTGTCGCCGCTCTCCAGCTCGTACTTGAGCGGCACGATCTTGCCGTTGACCTTCGCTCCCACACAATGGTCACCGACCTCGGTATGGATCGCATAGGCAAAATCGACCGGCGTCGAGTCTTTCGGCAACTCCTTGACCGTTCCCTTGGGCGTGAAGACATACACGACATCATGGAACAGTTCGAGTTTCACCGAATCCATGAACTGACGATTGTCCGGCAAATCGCTTTGCCATTCGATGAACTGCCTCAGCCATCCAAAGGCTTTGCTATCCCTATCCTCGACACGCCCTTGCTCCTTGTACTTCCAATGCGCCGCAATCCCATATTCCGCCACACGATGCATTTCTTCCGTTCGAATCTGAAACTCGACATGCTCGCCCTTAGGCCCGACCACAGTCGTGTGGAGCGATTGATACAGATTGGATTTGGGAATGGCGATGTAGTCCTTAAAACGCCCTGGAAGCGGGCGCCACAACGAGTGAATGACACCGAGCATGGCATAGCAGTTCATCTTCGTGTCGGTAATGATCCGCAAGGCGGTGAGATCGTAGACCTCTTCGAAGGAGATCGACTGCTTCTTCATTTTTTGGTAGACGCCATAGAGATGTTTGGGCCGGCCATAGACCGCTCCAGACAGGCCATGTTCGCCCAAGGCTTTTTCTACCAGTTCCCGCACTTCCTGAATGTACTGTTGACGATCTTCATCGCGCTTCGCGACACGCACCCGCAGCATCTCATAGACATCCGGCTTCAGATGTTTGAGACAGAGATCTTCTAGTTCGTTCTTCACCCACCCGACCCCAATCCGATTCGCCAAGGGAGCGTAGATCTCCAGGGTCTCCTGCGCGATCTCGAGGCGCTTTCCCTCGCTCAGATGCTCGAGCGTGCGCATGTTATGTAGTCGATCGGCGAGCTTAATGATCACGACGCGGATATCATCCGCCATCGAGAGCACCATCTTGCGGAAATTCTCGGCTTGCTTTTCCTCGGAACTCTTGAACGTAATCTTCCCGATTTTCGTGACGCCATCGACCAGATGCACCACGTCCTTGCCGAACTCTCGTTCCAACTCACCGGCCGTCGCCACCGTATCTTCCAACGTGTCGTGCAGCAGGCCTGCAACGATCGCCGTCACGTCGGTTTTCAATGAGGTCAACACGCCGGCCACGGCGACAGGATGCTTGACATAGGGCTCTCCGGAACGACGTGTTTGTCCCTCATGCGCCTTCGCAGAGAATTCGTAGGCCCTTCGCACCATCCCGAGATCGGCATCAGGCTGATACGATTGCACCCGCTCCAGCAGTTGCTCGATGTTCGTCACCGTTTCGTATTTCATCGATTACTCGATTCCTGCCGCTCGTATGTCTCGAATGCGCAATTGGATTCGGTCAAGGCCATTCCAGTGATTGAGCTCCGGTGTAAATGCGACGTCGATCGGTGTGTTGCGCGACAATCCCTGTTCTTCCAGGGACTTCATCCCAAACCCGATACTGTCAAACGGCACCGACCCTCCCTGCCGAACCGTCATCTTCAAATGTTTCTCCCCCACGACGCGGGCCTGAAGGACGTTTAAGCCCCTTACGGCAAAGGTCGGTTCCGGATTGCCCGCACCGAACGGATGCAGTGTCCCGATTTCTCGAATCAGTTGTAACGTGACCTCGTCCAGCCGCAGTTCAGAATCCAGATGCAACGTCGGCACATTGTCCGCACTCCGCATCCAGGCCTCAGCCGTGGCAGCAAACCGTTCGGCAAACTCCGGCAGTCGCTCTTCCCTGATCGTCACTCCCGCTGCACTGGGATGGCCACCAAACGCCATCAGTAGATCCCGGCATCCGGCCAACGCTTGATAGAGATCGAAACCCGGCACGGTCCGCGCTGACCCTTTTCCGACACCGTCTTCATTGACGGCGACGACGATCGTTGGACGATGAAAGCGTTCCATAATACGGGCAGCCACAATGCCCACGACTCCAAGATGCCATCCCCTCGCGTATAACACGATGCCACCAGGCAACGCCCGCGACTCGACGTGAGCCAAAGCCTCGTCCAGTATCGTTGCCTCGAGTTCTCGTCGCCTATGATTCAGCTGGTCCAGCTCCTCCGCCAGCTCTTGAGCTTCCTGTTCGGATTCCGTGGTTAACAGCCTGACCCCTTTGATGGCGTCATCCAATCGCCCTGCGGCATTGAGCCGAGGCGCGAGTTTAAACGCGATCGTCTCCGCAGCACAGTCACGAGTCACACCGGCGACCTGCTTTAACGCCCGCAGGCCACATCGTGCCCCGCGTGAAATCTGAGCCAGCCCTTCGCGAACAAACAGTCGATTTTCGTCTTGTAACGGAACCACGTCGGCGATTGTCGCCAACGCCACTAAGTCCATCAGAGACTCCACGGGTACTGACCCGGAGCCGTATTTCGCCTCATACGCCTGCACGACCTTGTACGCGAGACCGCCCGAACAGAGCCCATGAAACGGATACCGCGCATCCGGCCGATGAGGGTTCATCACCGCCAAAGCCGGCACCATCTCCAGGTCGCTCTGGTGATGATCCGTCACGATCACATCAATCCCGAGTTGATTGGCGAGAGCGATCTCACGATGCGATGTCGTCCCGCAGTCGGATGTCACCAATAACGTGATCCCTTCCTCCGCGAGAGACCGAACCGCCTGCTCGTTGAGCCCATACCCTTCACGCAGGCGATGCGGCACGTAGGCTCTAACCTGTGCCCCAAGGTTGCGGAAGAATGACACGTACACGCTGGTCGCAGACATGCCGTCTACGTCATAGTCCCCATAGAAACAGACTCGCTCGCGCCGCTGCATGGCCTGATGCAAACGGTCGATGGCCCGTTCGATGTCGGGAATCAAGAACGGATCATGTGTTTGGAGAGGAGACATCCAGGCCAATGCCTGGTCCACATTCGTCACACCCCGATTGAGCAACAACGAAGCAGTTGCGGAAGAAATGGATAAGGCCTGCGAGAGGAGGCCACGTTGGATGGGATCGACCTGCCGGAAGACCCAGAGCTTAGACTTCACCTCTGCCTCCTTCATCAATCTGGGTCGTCGCACGATTCAGAACATGACACTCAGGGAATCGAGCCAGACTCTAATAAGTCGCTTCTTCTTTGTCAAACGACGACATGGGGAGAACACCGACGGGGATTGGGACGAGGGAATCAATGGGAATCAAACGGAGTTGAGTGCCTATTCCCCTCCTTTTTGCACATAGTTCTTCACAAATTCCTCCGCGTTCTTTTCAAGAACATCGTCGATTTCATCAACCAGCTTGTCGATATCTTCCTTCAGCTTCTTCCCGGTCTCCACCACCTTGGGATTGGCTTTGACCTCTTCTTTGCCTTGCGGTTCTCGTCGCGGCTCTTGCTTTCGTTCCTGCTTTTCCATTCGAGCACCTCCTGTCAACCAGGGAAATCCTCGCGATCAGCTTGCAACTGCCGACTGTAGGTTCACCATACTCTAGGGACCAGAAACCCGTCAAGGTAAGGGGGAAAACGACAAGCGCCGCGCCCCACATGGGGCACGGCGCTTGATCTGACCGATCACGCTGGAGAGAATCGCCAGAGACTAGCCTGCGATCATCGACACGATGAGCAAGGCGACAATATTGATGACCTTGATCATCGGATTCACTGCCGGTCCTGCCGTGTCCTTGTAGGGATCACCAACGGTATCACCGGTGACCGCCGCCTTGTGCGTCTCGGTACCCTTCAAGCCCTGCTCTTCGATAAACTTCTTCGCGTTGTCCCAGGCACCGCCGCCACTCGTCATGGAAATCGCCACAAAGAGTCCGGTCACGATGCTGCCGACTAACACCCCACCGAGGGCCTGCGGACCAAGCACAAGCCCAACGATCACCGGCGACGCGACGGGAATCAAACCAGGGATCATCATCTTTTGGATCGCAGCCTGGGTCACGATGTCGACACAGGTGCCGTACTCAGGCTTGCCCGTGCCTTCCATAATTCCAGGGATCGTGCGGAACTGACGCCGCACTTCTTCCACGATCAACCCTCCCGCTTCACCGACGGCCCTCATGCACATGGACCCGAAGATGAACGGCAACATGCCCCCGAGGAACAACCCCACCAATACTTTGGGATTGGAAAGGTCGAACGCGGCCAGCGACGGATTGTGCGCCGCCACCTCTCGTGAGTATTCGGCAAAGAGTACCACGGCCGCCAATCCCGCAGAGCCGATCGCATAGCCCTTTGTCACGGCCTTCGTCGTGTTACCGACGGCATCCAACGGATCCGTAATGTCACGCACTTCTTTACCCAAATGCGACATTTCCGCGATCCCGCCGGCGTTATCGGTGATCGGACCAAAGGCATCGATCGCCACCACAATTCCGGCCATCGAAAGCATGGCTACGGCCGCAACCGCCACACCATACAATCCACCGGAATCCGCCCCGCCACAGACCCAGAAGCTCATCAGAATGGCCGCAGCAATCACCACGACGGGAGCCGCCGTCGCCTGCATGCCGACAGCCAACCCCGCGATGATGTTCGTCGCATGACCGGTTTCGCTGGCTTTTGCAATGTACTTCACCGGCTCGTATTCCTTCGACGTGTAATAATCGGTAATGAACACAAGCGCCAATGTCACGGCGAGACCGAGTAACGCGGCGATGTAGTAACTGAAACCACCGACGCCGCCGACACCGCCCATGATCATAAAGGTAATCGGCAAGAATGCCACAGCGGCAATCCCGCCGGCTACGAACAGCCCCTTATAGAGCGCCGGCATAATGTCGCCGCTCGGGCCGACCTTGACAAAGAGCACACCGACAATCGTTGCAAAGATCGTGATCCCCCCCAACGCGAGCGGGTAGAGAATAGGTGCCGTCACTCCCTTGAACATTGTAAAGGCCAGCACCATCGCCGCCACTGTCGTGACCGCATAGGTTTCAAAGAGGTCCGCTGCCATGCCCGCGCAATCACCGACGTTGTCTCCCACGTTATCTGCAATGACCGCCGGGTTCCGTGGGTCGTCTTCTGGAATCCCTGCCTCCACTTTTCCGACCAAGTCGGCGCCGACGTCTGCAGCCTTTGTATAGATACCGCCGCCGACCCGTGCAAACACGGAGATCAAGCTCCCCCCGAATCCGAGGCTCAGCAACGCGTGAATGGCTTTTTCCTGACCGGCCATGGATTCCGCGATGGAATAGAACCCGGTAATGGCCAACAACCCAAGTCCGATCAGCAGAAGGCCTGTCACGGCGCCCCCTCGAAACGCGACGGTCAACGCGGCATTCATCCCATTGTGGGCCGCTTGGGCAGTCCGAACATTCGCGCGCACGGCGATGATCATTCCTACATACCCGGCGATCGACGACGCTCCTGCACCGACCAAAAATCCGACCGCGGTGAGCAGGCCAAACTTGTTGGAGAAAGCTCCAGCCACCCAGAGCACGAGGAAGAGCGCCGCGGCGACATAGCCGACGGTTTTGTACTGTCGATTCATGTAGGCACTGGCACCTTCTTGAATGGCTTTTGCAATTTCCTGCATCTTTGCATTGCCGGCATCGAGCTTGAACACCCACATCGCCAGGTACAACCCATAGCCAATGCCTGCCACGGCCGCGATGAGGGCAAATGTAATGATCGCTGAGTCACTCACTGGAAACCCTCCTACTGGTTAAACGGATTCCTGATGTCGCACGGCTCTCCGTAGCTTCAACCCATCCAAAGTACATGCGCGAGTGGGTAAATCCTAAGGTGGGCAGAGTCAAATTCGAAGCGAGCCACCCGAAAAGCTGGGCTATTCTATAGAGTCCCATAGGAGGGATCAAGACCAAATAGAGCCTACTTGCAAACACCTCCCCACTCTGGGCCATACTGGCAGACGTCAGCCGGATACGCTGGGCGCTATCGACACATGAGGCCTCCCTAAAATACTGGAGGCGGATGAGGCACTGCGGGATAGGAGAAAACAGATGCAGACCATCTCCAAATAGAACAAAGGGTTACGCATGAGATCGCCCGCTTATTGGATCACCCACTGCCTGTGCCTGGTCAGCCTTCTTGCGGCATGTAACAGCGAAAGCACCACCAGGCCCCCTGCCTCAGCCCTGGCCAGTCTCAAGCTCCAACCAGTGACGAGTAATCTGAGCGCTCCTGTATTCCTGACGGCACCCTCTGGCGATACCGCTCGACTGTTTGTTGTGGAACAAGGAGGGAAGATCAAGATCCTGGAGAGGACGAGCGGCGCAGAGCTGGGAACGTTTCTGACTCTGACCGGGATCACGAGCGGTGGAGAGCGAGGACTCTTGGGGCTAGCCTTTGACCCACAGTACCATTCCAACGGAAGGTTCTATGTCTACTACACAGACACCTCCGGCACAATTATCATTGCTCGGTTTTTAGTCTCGGCAACGAACCCGAACGTCGCGGACCCGGCTTCGCAAACCATCCTCGTCTCTATTCCCCACCCGACCTTCGCCAACCATAACGGAGGCATGCTGGCCTTCGGACCGGATGGTTGCTTGTACGCGGGCGTTGGAGATGGGGGAAGCGGTGGAGATCCAAACAACCATGCGCAGGACCTCACCAGCCGCTTGGGGAAACTCCTCAGAATCGATCCAAGCACGGGAGCTGCCTGTACCAACGGAGGAGTGAACCCGTTTCTCCTCTCCGGGGGTGATCAGTTAGTGTGGAGCTACGGGCTGCGCAATCCCTGGCGCTTTTCGTTTGATAGCAACGATCTGTATGTCGGCGACGTCGGGCAGGGAGCTCGGGAAGAAATCAATGTGTCGGCAGGCCCCAATGCCGGGAGAGGCCTCAATTACGGCTGGAGGCTCACCGAAGGCTCAGCTTGTTTCAACCCGGCCACCAACTGCAATACCGGTGGACTGACCTTGCCAGTCGTAGAGTACACACACGACAACGGCGCCTGCTCCGTCATCGGCGGTTATGTCTACAGAGGTCAAGCCATACCGGCCATCAAAGGAACGTACTTCTACGCCGATTTTTGCGCCGGGTTCGTCCGCAGTTTTCGCTTCAATAATGGCTTAGCCGTTGAGCGAACCGAATGGCCGCTGCTTACCACTCCCTCCATCTCAAGTTTTGGCCAGGATGGCCTTGGAGAGCTCTATCTGACAACGCTGAATGGTACGGTGTTTCGGATCATCCCCAATTAGGAACCTTCCCGATGGGACCTGACCGTACCACCGCCTGGCCGGTTTACGACTCTGGCTGATTTTGCTATAGTCCACCAGACAAAGGACCTAATGGGACTCGAACCGAACTATATCGTGGTCGATGGACAGACGTTCAGCAAGGCAAAACTTGCGCTGGACAATCATGTGTACAAGAACTGTCAGATCGACGACTGCGATCTGTATTACAGCGGCGGCCAATATGAGCTCCTCGATACCCATATCACCAACTCACGCCTGATCCTGAACCATCCTGCCAAAGGCATCTACAATGCCCTGCAGATCTTCAAGATGAAATCCCCCGGGTCCCGCATCGTCTTCGAATAGCCGCTTCCTTCATGCCCTATACCTACGACTACACCAGCGCTGCTACCAGCAACGAAAGCGCATCCGCACGTTATTGGCGTGCCATGAAAATGGCGTTGACCCGTTCCGTGAGAGAGAAAACCTTCCAATTCGATGGCCGCACGCACGAGTACCTGTATCATCCCTATAATCGAACGTGGAAAAACGAGCGTGGCGTGGAGATCCCCATCTTCCGTGAACTCCTGCTCCGGCATGAAGGCCGGCGAGTGCTCGAAGTGGGGAACGTCTTGTCACATTACTTTCCTGTCCAGCATGAGGTCGTCGACAAATACGAGGTCAGCCCAGGCGTGCTCAACCAGGATATCCTAGAGTTTGTCCCTCAGCGGCCATATGATTTAATCGTGAGCATCTCGACATTGGAACATGTCGGATGGGATGAACAACCACGGGAGCCGGCCAAATTGCTCCGAGTGATCGAGTATCTACGCTCGACCTGCCTGGCTCCTTCCGGCCAACTCGTGGCCAGTCTCCCGATCGGATACAACCAGTATTTCGACGATTTACTGAACAGCGGCAGGAGCCCGTTCACAACCCAACATTTCCTGAAGCGAGTTTCCAAACGCAATTATTGGATCGAGTCAGATTGGGAGCAATGCCGCGACGTGCCCTACGGCCGCTTCGTCGCCCACGCCATCGTCATTGGGACCATCAAGCGCTAGCCCAAGAACGGCTCCTGCCATCCAAATAAGGCCCTCAATGTTTGGCAGGCTCGACACACGCCAGACCTGCCGGTTCGATTGCGGTTCTACTCCCTGCATCCATCAATAGGCCTGCCGAATGTCTCTTCCATCGATGTGGCTATGCTTGGCGTTAGAATACACCCACAGACAAGACGGCTCAGCCTCGCACCATCATGCCCAACGGTCGCCCCCATCGCTTGACGATCGCCTTTAGAACAGGTGCGGAGATACCGATAAGGAGATGACAGCCGGCAGGCGCTCCTGCCCTGAGTATGGTGCCGCATCGGTGCGCGCTCGATGAAATGTAACCGGACTATCAGGAACATCCAATAGATGAAACGCGTCGTCGTGTATGAGCTCTTGCCCGATATGGTGCTGGCCAGACCGGTCACCAATGCCAATGGGCTCCCCATTGTCGCAGCGGGAACCAGCTTGGACACCGCATTGATCGAACGGCTTCAGCAAATGGGGTTACCATCGGTGTATGTCGAGGGTGATGCACTGGACGCCGGCGGGAAAACGCTGGAGGAACTGGAGGCTGAACTCGATCATCGGTTCCGACGTGTCGCACACGATCCCATTCAGCAACTGATTCTCAGGACGCTCCGCACACAGGTGCGCGCCACCCATGGGATGGCGCCGGATGTTGAGAAGTCTGAAGCAGCATGACCATCTTCAATCCGACAGACCTGCGTAACCGGATCGAGCAGCTCGGAGACCTTCCCACGCTCCCCCATGTCGTACAGCGGTTGGCCACGATGATCGCTTCTCCCACCGTCTCCGCTGAGGAAATCGGCACCATCATCGAGAAGGATCAGGTGCTGGCCGCGAAAGTGCTTCGATTGGCGAACTCCCCGTTTTATGGATTCCCTTCGAGAATCGGCTCCGTCTCCCATGCCGTCATCGTGCTGGGCTTTAATGTCGTCAAGGGGCTGACGCTCTGCGCCTCGGCCCTGACCATCATGAAAGATGCCGGTATGGACCAGTTGTGGCGACATTCCCTCGGTGTTGCCATCACCGCCAATCTCCTCGCGACGAGACTGGAGATCAAGAATCCCGAAGAACTGTTCGTCTCCGGCTTGCTCCATGACATCGGGAAGGTGGTGCTCTACGTGAAGTGGCCCGACGTGGGCACCAGTATCAAGGCCGCGATGAAGACTCGAACCGATCACTCCCTCTTCGACGTGGAACTGGAATTGACGGGCCTGTCGCATGCAGAGATCGGTGGCTACCTGGCAAGTGCATGGCACTTACCGATCACACTTCGCGAACCGATCCTCTACCACCACAACCCAACGCAGGCCAAAGACGCCACGTTGCAAACGGCGATCGTCCATGTGGCCGATATCCTGGTCAAGGGGATGGCTTGTGGCAACCCAGGAGATGACCTCATCCCACCACTGTCCAAACCGGCCTGGGACCAGGTTGGGTTGAATGAGCAAAGCCTCGCAGAGTCCATAGACAAGGCATCGCAGGAGTTTGTGACCATTGACGACTACCTATGAACCACTCCAGTGCTGGCCGGAGAATCCTGCTCCTCCATAACGAACTGACCGCGATCCCGGCTCTGACCTCAGCCCTAGAAAAATCCGGGTTCCAGATCGTGGAAGGCTGTCTACCCGAGCTCGCACTGCACGAGCTCGTGCACGATCCCCCCTGCCTGATCCTGGCAGCAGAAGGGGCGGGAGGCCATTCCGTGGAAACGCTGACGCGCAATCTCAAGCTCGATGCCTTTCTCGGGCGCCTGCCGCTCATCGTCTTCGTCCGGGATAGTCGGCTGAACGATATCGACTGGGGTTCGCTGGGCGTGGATGACTTCATCACGATCCCCTACCGCACCGAAGACGTCGTGCATCGTATCCGCCTTTGCCTGAGTCGACTAACCCGTTCACTCGACGCAAATCCTCTCACTCGCTTGCCTGGCAATACCACCATCCTCTGTGAAACCACTGCTCGTATCCAGAGCCAGCAGCCTTTTGCCCTCGCCTACCTCGATATCGATAATTTCAAGTCGTTCAACGACCGCTATGGCTATGGGCGTGGAGACGAAGTGCTCATTGTGGCCTGCCGCATCCTCACGACAGTGGTAGGCGAGTTAGCCGGCTCGGAAGGATTTGTCGGGCATGTCGGGGGCGACGATTTCGTCTTCATGAGCCGACCTGATACCATCGACGCGATCTGCGAGACCATCATGAAACGATTTGATCTCGTCATTCCAGACTTCTATGACCGTGAGGATCGGCTAAAAGGGTACATCGACTCTGTTGACCGTCGAGGGAATAAGGAACAGTTTCCCATCATGAGTCTGTCGATTGCCGTCGTCACCAACGAACGAGTTCCCATTGCCCATCCCGGTGACGTGAGCAAGATCGCCTCGGAGCTCAAGAAACGAG
>JAOUGT010000234.1 GCA_029865485.1 Nitrospira sp. | reverse complement strand
TCCAGGGCTTGGCACGCGCAGTCCTTGTCTCGCAGAGGGTCGCGACACAAGAAATGGAGTTTGGTCCCGAAGAGTGCCGTCCCGTGAAACCCGGCTTGCCGCAGATGCACCAACGCCTTGGCTGGTTGATCGGCAACGACTTCGAACAGCCGACCCGCCTCCTGCTCGACGTGGCGTTTCATGTCCTCCGGAGAACCCTCCGCCACGATCCGTCCCGCATACATGAGGGCCAGGTTGTCGCAGTGCTCGGCTTCGCTCATATAGTGAGTGGTGATCAGAATCGCAACGCCGTCCTCACGCGCCAGTCTGGACAAGATCTCCCAGAAGTGGCGGCGTCCGATCGGGTCGACTCCGGAGGTCGGTTCATCCAGGAACAACACGCGGGGGCTATGCACCAAGGCACAGCCGAGCGCCAGTCTTTGACGGACTCCCATCGGCAATCGGCCGGTCAGGCTCGATTCGTATCCCGACAGTCCCGCCATCGTGATGATCCACTGATACCGTTCGGCCATGGCCCGCTTGTCGAGTCCATAGATTCCGGCAAAGAGCCTGATGTTTTCCTCAACGGTCAAATCTAGATAAAGCGAAAAGGCCTGGGACATGTACCCGATGCGTTCCTTGATGGAACCGGCCGCCGTCCGCATATCCGCCCCCGCCACGAGACCGCTACCCCCCGTCGGTAAGAGGATCCCGTTCAGCATCTTGATGACCGTCGTTTTGCCCGCGCCATTGGCACCCAACAAGCCGAAAATTTCTCCTTGCTTGACCTGAAAGCTCACTCGATCCACCGCCCGGAAGGACCCAAAATCTCTGATCAGTCCTTCGGCCTCGATCGCCAACCCATCGTGGCCGGGCATCGCTGCTGAGGGCCGCCGTGCATCCGATGTTTCTTTGTGCTCGGCCTTTTGAAGGAGCAGCGCCACGAACACATCTTCCAACTCCGGCTCGTCCACCCTGACTGCCGTAGGAACCAGATCGCCTAGAGCAGTTTTGATCTGGAGTCGGGCTTCCGACTGATTGGCCGTGGGGGTGAACACGTGCAACAACGGGCCCAACGATTCGACCTGCCTAAACGACTGTTTCAACCGAGCTATCGCTTCGACCTGGGGCGTGGCTTCGAACGTCACGACAGATCCAGGGACCAGAGCCTGCACTTCCATGGGAGTCCCGGAAACCAGCACCTTCCCTCCCGAAAGGAACGAGAGCCGGTGAAACCGAGCCGCTTCATCCATGTAAGCTGTGGAAACCAAGGCCGTCATGCCTTTTTCCTGCAGCAATTCAGCCAGGATCGACCAGAAATCACGGCGCGAGACCGGATCAACACCGGTCGTCGGTTCGTCCAGAATCGCCAAATCCGGTTCATGGATGAGCGTGCAGATCAATCCGAGCTTCTGTTTCATCCCACCCGAGAGATTTTTCATCGGACGGTCTCGGAATCGCTCGAGTCTGGTCATGGCCAGCAATCTGGCCTTGCGTTCAGCCAAGTCCTCGTCCGGAACCAAGCGAAGGTGGGCGAAGAAGTCGATGTTCTCTTCGATGGACAGTTCGGGATAGAGATTCAGCCCAAGTCCCTGCGGCAGGAAGCCGATGTTCGGCTTGATTCGTTCGGCGGCACGCTCGGAGTCGATCCTGATCCCGAATACGTCGACGGCACCGCCGTCATAGGTCAACACCCCGGCGATAGCCTTCATGAGGCTACTCTTGCCCGAGCCATCGGGACCGATCAGGCCGTAGATTTCGCCTTTCCTGATCTCAAGGTCGACCCCGTCGACCGCCACGTCTTTCTTGTAGCGCTTGACGAATCCGGACACGTTGACGATCGTGTCCGAGTGCTGAGGGCTGAGGACTGAGGACTGAGTTGAAGATGAATGTATAGAAGGCCCGTAATGCTGTTGCATATTGGTCCTCAGTCCTCGTTGCTCAGTCCTGTCATTTCGGTTTCACCCACGCCACATGTTCTTTCCAGCGAATGATCGCATCGGCCGGAAGCCCCGGTGTCAGGCGATGATCCGGGTTCTCGTTGAGATACAGTTTGACCGGATAAATCAATTTCACTCGCTCATCCGGTGTTTGGACCTCCTTCGGGGTGAACTCGGCCTTCGACGCGATATATCGGACCGTCGCGTCAAACGGGCGGTCGGGAAACGCATCGGTATAGATCTTTGCCGGCAGATCCAGCCGCACCTTTCCGATCTGCAGCTCGGGCACATACACCTTGAGGTACAATCGATCGAGATTCACCAATTCCAGGAGAGGAACACCGATCGAAACGACTTCTCCGACATCGACCATGCGCGTCGTGATCGTTCCGCCGGACGGGGCAGTAATCGTGAGGTCGGTCAACACGCTCTGCGCCTCCTCCAGCGCTGCATAAGCCTGGTCCCCCCGACGTTCCAAGGCCGCGACCTCTGCCTCCTTTGCTCTGATACGTTTCCAGCCCAGCTCGGCTTGTGCCGATACTTTTTGTGCCTGGGCCAGTCCCGCGCGAGCGATTGCAATTTCTCTCTTGGCCACGTCCCATCTCATCTCTGCCTGTTCACATTGTTGCCTCGAGGCCTGATCCTTCTCCGCCAATTCACGAAACCGTTGCGCGTCGCTTCTCGCCTCCTTCTCCACGGCGACCGCTTTGGCTACCTTCGCGTGGTACTCGGCGACCTCCGCGTCGGCTGCTTCGATCGCCAACGGGACGTCAAGGTTCAGCACCGCTAGGTCTGTATGAGCGGCCTGCACCTCCGCCTCTACGGCTTCGAACGCCCGCCGCGCCTGCTCGACCCGCGCGGTAGTTTGTGCGTCATCCAGCTTCACGAGGACTTGTCCCTTCGTGACCTGGTCTCCTTCACGCACCAGTAGCTCCTGAATTCGCCCTGGATATTTGCTGGCGATTGCCACATGGTCACCCTCGATCCGCCCGTTCACCTGGATCAACCCCTCCGGCAATCCGTTGTTCAGAAGCCAACGATCGAAGGCGACATAGCCGCCGACCGCCACGGCAATCGCGAGCGCGATCAGACCGAGTTGTTTCCAGCCTAGCTTCATGGACTATGCGCCATCGCCGTTCGCGAATCATAAAGGCCGTCATGCATCGTTCATGGGCTTCCTCTTTTGCATGACGTGTGAGGGTCTTCAGAAGAACTTCTCGATTTCACCCTTGGCACGAGCCAGGTTGATCCGTGAGGCGTTGAAGCGGAACAGGGCCTCGATCAGATTGTCGCGCGCGCGTGCCATGGATGTCTGGGCGTTGGTGACTTCAATGTTGGTCGTGAGCCCGGCCGCGAAGCGATCACGCGCAAAAGTCAACTCTTTGGCCGCCAGGTCGATTCCCTTTTGTGCCACCGCGACTTGTTGCTGAGAAGACTCCAGCGTCAGGAGGGCGTTCCGGACTTCCAGGTTGACCTGATCGGACACGTCCTTCATGCGGATCGATTCTTGCCGCACACGACTGCGGCTTTCTGAGATCCGGCTTTCCCGCTGGCCGCCGTCGAAGATCGGGATGGAAAAAGTCAGTCCGATCGAATGTGTGGCCAACGCGTCCTCCGGCTTCACTCCGATCCACCCATAGTCGCCGGCGAGCGAGAGAGTCGGAATCCGTTCGCTAGTTACGGAACTCAAGCTGAGCGCCGCCAGTTTCTGCCGGTTCTCTTGCGCCCTCAACTCCAGCCGCTGTTCGCGCGCGATCCTGAGGACCTGCTCACGGGACTGCGCCTGCTCCGGCACAAACCTGAGTTCGTCGGTCAGCACCAATCGCACCTCGAAGTCGATCCCGAGGGCACGAATCAGGTTGAGCCTCGCGCTCTCTCGCTCGTTCTGCGCGACCAGCAAGCGCTGTCGATCGTTCTCCAGCTGGACCTCTTCTCTCGTCACATCGAGCCCCGTTGCGACGCCGGCAGCCTTCCGGTCTCTGGCCAACTTGAACAATTGTTGGGCCAGGTCGATGTCGGCCTCTCGCGCCTTGACCGCTTCGTCCGCCCGCAAGGCTTCGATGTACAGTAATCCGACGGTCGCCATCACGTCGCGCTTGGTGACCTCCGCCTCAAAATTGGCAATGTCCACACCGCTCTTCGCCGCCCGCCACCGTTGAATAAGACTGAGGCTGAAAATGTTTTGCACGAGCGTCGCACGCGCGTCATACACCGCAAATGGTTCGGTGACACTGCGGGTGAGGCCCAGACCGGCAAGCCGGTCGGCCGGAAGACCGAATGCAGCCAAGTTCACGGTTTGGTTCCTGCCGTTGAGATATCCACCGACGTTCGGCAAGAGAGCACCCAAGCTCGTGTTGGCCTGGGCTTGCGCCGCAGCGATACGTTCTTTCAGGAGCCTGACATTGACGTTGTTGTCGACGGCGGCTTGAATGGCGTCACGCAGGCTCAGCTTCAGCTCAGGACTGGTGGTCACTAACTCCTCGGCCGTAACCGGTGAAGCAATCATCGCGAGGAGAACTATCGCAAGGACGGCAGAAACGATACAGACGTTCACAAAGCAGCGTCCTCTTCTGGTTGCTGAGAACAGCATGATGGTGCTTTCGATCGTTTGGTACAGAGTGCAAGGGAGGAGCCGAAGAGCCGGGTCCGCAGTTGCTGTGAGTGAACACTTGAAAAATCACAACTTGCAGCGGACCTGTCACAGGGGAGCGGATCGACGTTAGGGGAGAGTTGCGACAGAGGCAGAAACGCAACTGTCGCAAAAGGCGACAGGCACCTTGAGCTTTCTTCGCGTATCAATCGCTTGGCC
>JAOUGT010000233.1 GCA_029865485.1 Nitrospira sp. | reverse complement strand
CCTCACGAGGCTAAGGAGCTTCATATGAATGGTACCCTCCCTCTTGTCGATGTCTTGCGTCAACAAGTCGCTCATCTCGTACGAGAACTCGCCGAGCGAGACAGTGTGTTGCATGAACGCACCCGCCACCTTCGTGTTGCTCAGGGGTTAGCTCATTTGGGTAGCTGGGAGTGGGAAGTCGAGAGTGGGACTGTTCGGTGTTCGTCTGAGTTGTGTCGGATCTTCGGCCGTGAGGTTGGGGCAGACCTCCTGACCTTTGATGGGTTTGTTGCAGCGGTGTTCCCGGAAGATCGGGCGCGGGTTATGTCCTCCATCAATAACGCCTTGGGGGGCCAAGCGTCGTACGATCTGGAATATCGGATCATTCGGCCCACCGGCGAAATACGGACCATTCATTCCTGCGCCGAGGTCCTGCGCAACGATACCGGAAAGCCCTGTCGCATGTCCGGATCCGTCCTAGACATCACCGAACGGGCATGTTCAGAGGCGATGTTGCGTTCCTCGCAGGAAAAACTCAGACAGGCTCTCCAAGCATCGGGTATTGGACTGTGGGATTGGAACACCCACACCAACGAAATGGCCCTGTCCGATGAATGGAAACGTCAGCTTGGGTACGAGAGGACGGAACTGTCGGATTCATTCGAGACGTGGGAAGGTTTGTTGCATCCGGAGGATCGGGCTTGCGCGATAGGCTACTTGCGGGACTCTGTGCGTGAACATCATGAAGAGTATCGGCAAGAATATCGGTTGAGGCACAAAGATGGGACCTATCGCTGGATTGAGTGTCGGGCCGCGTTGGTGACGGAAGCTGATGGTCGCCGGATCCGTTTCCTCGGTTCACATATGGACATCACGGAACGTAGGCGCATGGAGCAAGCGGTACGAGAAAGTGAAGACCGGTATCGGACGTTGGTGGATCTGTCACCATCCGGAGTCTTCGTGTTCTGTGAGGGCAAGACCGTGTATGTCAACCACAGAGGCGCCCTTCTCATGGGGGTGCCGGATGCTTCGGAGCTGCTTGATCAATCAATGTTCGATTTTATCCACCCAGACTACCACCACGATGTCCGTGAAAATGCGCGTCGAGTGCTTGCAGGAAACGTGTCGGTCCATAGCGCAGAACGAATCTATCTCAGGAAGGATGGAACGCCGATTCCCGTTCAAATGGAGGCCGCTCGGATCGTATGGAAGGGCACTCCCGCCATGATTGTGCTGATCGCCGATGTCACTGAGCGCAAGCAGGCGGAAGAAGCGTTGCGGGCGAGCGAGGAGCGGTTTGCCAAGGCGTTCAAGGCCAGTCCCCATCTCATCGTCATCAGTGAGCTCGAAACCGGTCGGCTGGTGGAGGTCAACGATGCAGCCAGTCAGCTGTTGGGATATCAGCGGGAAGAACCCGAAGGCCAGATTATTTCTGAACTTGAGGTTTGGGGGCCAACCGAGGAACAAGTCCGCTTTCGGGATAGATTGAAAGAGGGTAGTCCGTTCCGCAACTTGGAAGTGAATCTCCGAGCCGGGAACGGCGATGTCCGCCGTTTCCTCCTGTCGTCAGAACTGATCGAGTTGAAGGGGAGACCGTGCCGGGTGACGGTTGGGGATGATATCACAGAGCGGACGCGGGCTGAGGATGAGTTGCGCCGATCGCATGTCTTGTTACGGCAGGTCATCGACGGTTTGCCGAATTTTATCTTTGCCAAGGATCGCGACGGGCGCTTTACCATCGCAAATAAAGCGGTTGCCGAGTGTTATGGCACAACGGTGTCCGATCTGATCGGACAGACCGACGCCGATTTTAATCCCCATTGGGATGAGGTGGAGTTTTCCCGCGAGAAGGATCTCCAAGTCATAACGTCCCTGCAGGAATGCTTTATTCCTGAGGAAAAGCGTACGGACTGGTCCGGGAAGACACGCTGGTTGCAGACCATCAAGCGGCCGATTGTTGATGAACAAGGGCGGTTCCTCATGGTGCTGGGTGCATCGACGGACATCACGGAGCGGAAATGGATGGAAGGAATCCTGCTGCGACACGAACAAGATCTGAATGCAGCATTACAGGACCGAGAACGGATCAGTCAGGACCTCCACGACGATGTCCTTCAATCCATCTACGCGGCTGGGCTCGAATTGGAAGCGTGTAAGTCGAAGATGAAGCGGCAGCCTGAGTTAGCGGCTGATTACGTCATGGAGCCATTGGAGCACGCCATTGGGCAACTCAATCACGTCATAGGAAAGATCCGCACTTTCATTTCTGGCCTTGAATCTCACGCTGTGCAAATGGATGATTTTATAGCGGATTTGCGAACCGTCGTGCAGGCGATGTGCCATGGGTCTTCTACTCAATGCCGAGTGCGGATCGATGATGGGGCAGGCCTGCATCTCTCGGCCGAATCAGCATCTCATCTCATCAATATCGTGCGGGAAGCGTTGAGTAACGCCCTCCGTCATAGCCATGCCACACGCATTACCGTGTCGCTGCGTCAGCTCCTCGGATCAGTCCGCCTGACGGTAATGGATAATGGTATCGGATTCAATCCCAAGTCGGTTCAGGGTGTCGGCCATGGCTTGGAAAACATGGCGGCACGAGCTCACAAGGCCGGCGGGGTGTTTGCCGTACGATCTGAGCCTCTCCGAGGGACCAGGGTTCTTCTCGACTTGCCAAAGAACTCATCAGAGTATTTCAATTAATACAAAGCGTTACATCGTCGCACGACAGAGATCATGCGGCGTTACCTCCTCTGTTGGCTCTAGTGATCCGTACAGTTTCTACCTGTACACCTACTTAAAATGCAGGCCATTTGGATCTAGACTTTCATCTATTGTCGTAGGACACTGGCATCCGCTTCGTGTCTTTATTAGGAGCCAATAGCCTTGGTGGAAGGCAGATCGCTTCTCTACGGGTAGAGCACGATCAGGTATTGTGTCGTGCCGTGGTGAACCGCGTGACTCGAGCAGGCCCTTAGGAGACCATCGACGTTATCTGGGAAGGAGTCTCAGCATGAGTCCTACCAGTCACCTTCGTGAATTGGATTTGTTGAGAAAACAGGTTGCCGACCTCACCCGTGAACTGAGGGATCGGGACCAGATCTTCCGAGAGCGTACTTCCGAGATCGATGAACTGCAGGATCTGCGTGAACGATCCAACATGCTTCGGGCGATTGTTACGAGTACGGCAGGTGAAACCGGCGAAAACTACTTCCCCACCTTGGTCTGTCACCTAAGCGCAGTATTGGGCGTCCAGTACGCGCTTGTCGGGGAAATCCAACAGAGCCCGATCAGGAAAATCCGCACCGTCGCCGCCTCCGCCGGCGGCAGTCTCGTCGATAACTTTGAGTACCCTTTGATGAATACTCCGTGCGAAACAGCGCTTGGCCAATCCTTTGCCTGTTTTGAACGGGATGTCAGGACGGTGTTCCCACTCTTCGGGCGTTTAGCTCAGTTGGGTGTCGAGGGATATTGTGGAGTCCCGCTCAGGGCAAAAGGCGGAGCGGTCATTGGGCTTCTCGTCCTCATGGATACCAAGCCGTTGCGCAATACCGAGCGGCTCAAGTCATTGATGGCCGTCATCGCCTCTCGTGCCGGGGCCGAACTCCAACGACGGCAGGCTGAAGCAAAACTGAATCAACAGCAAGGCCATCTCAGAGAGGCCCAAGCGCTTGCGCACTTGGGAAGCTGGGATTGGGACATCAACAGCGGGATTGTGCAGTGGTCCGAAGAGCTATTTCGGATCTTCGGCTACGAGCCCGGAAGCATTGTGGTCACTTACGATACATTCGTAGCAGCAGTGCACCGGGATGATCGTGATCGGGTAGTGAAAGCCATCAACGATGCGCTGGCAGGAGGGGGAGTCTACGACGTGGAATGCCGCATTGTCCGGCCACACGGCGAAATTCGAGTCATCTATTGTCGTGGAGAAGTCGTTCGAGGTACCAACGATCGGCCCGATTCCATGTCCAGCAGTGTGCTGGACATCACGGAGCGTAAGCAAGGCTGGGAGGAGCTGCGGCCGTCGCAGGACCAACTCCGACAAGCTCTTCACGCCTCAAGCACCGGGCTCTGGAGCTGGAATATTGAAACGAACGAGGTGGTCTTTTCCGAGGAGTGGAAGCAGCAGCTGGGGTACGAGCAAACGGAGATTCCAGACTTATTTGAATCGTGGATGATGCTTCTGCATCCAGACGATCGTAAGGGAGCGAGTGCGTATGCACAACGGTATGTAAATGCTCCGGAGGGCGATTATCGGCAAGCCTTTCGCATGCGGCATAAGAATGGGGCGTATCGGTGGATCGAAGCACGGGCCTCGTTTGTCTCGGAAGTTGATGGCCGGCGGATCCGTCTCCTTGGCTCACATACCGACATTACCGATCGCAAACAAATGGAGCAGACGATACGGGAGAGTGAGGAACGATACCGAACATTGGTTGAGCTTTCCCCATCCGGTGTCTTCGTGGTCTGTGAAGGGCGAATAGTTTACGTGAATCGAACCGGTACCCTCTTGATGGGTGCGCAAGATCCGCAGGAGATTCTCGACCGACCGACGTTTGAGTTCATCCACCCCGACTATCATCACGAGGTTCGTGAAAGTGTCAAGCGATTGCTCGGGGGGGGGGTCTCTGTCCATAGCGCAGAACGAGTGTATGTGCGGATGGATGGCACGACGATCCCGGTTCAAGTCGAAGCCGGACGGATCATGTGGGACGGCAAGCCCGCCATCCTCGGAATGTTTGCAGACATCAC
>JAOUGT010000232.1 GCA_029865485.1 Nitrospira sp. | reverse complement strand
TCGATGGGGCAATCAAGATCGGTTGCGCCATTAGCTCATGTTCCTCAGACGAGCGGCATAGAATCCGTCCATTCCGACTCGATTGCACATAGTGGAAAGCGCCCCCTGTTCAGTCACAAAGGGACTCGCAGTGGAAGGAAGCCAGGGAGCCACAGATTCACGCATCCATCCTGGATAGGTCTTGCAAAACCGGCTCACAACCTCTTCAGTTTCTTCCGGTTCATTTGAGCAGGTACTATAGACTAGCACCCCGCCGGGCCGCAAGCATGGGGCGACTGATTCAAGAATCTGGCTCTGTAATATCTGATGTCGGTCGAACGTGGACTCCTGCCGCTGGCCTTTCGATTCCGGATGGCGCCGCATGACACCAAGCCCACTGCAAGGGGCATCGATCAGGATACGGTCGAACAAGGGCAGTCCGGCATGGCGAGACCGCGCAATGTCCACCGGCCAGTCCGATGGTCGCCTCGCATCACCCACGATTGGGACAATACAGTGCAGACCCAGCCTTCGACAATTGTCTCTGAGCAATTCTAGCCGTGACGCTTTCAGATCCAGCGCGACAATCGTTCCTTGATCGCCCATGAGTTCGGCAAGATGACTGGCCTTCCCTCCAGGAGCGGCACAGACGTCCAAAATCGACTCGCCGGACTGTGGGTCCAGGATCGGCGGAATCAGTTGGGCAGCTTCATCTTCGACATAATAGTCACCGGCCTCAAATCCCGGGAGCGAGGAAACGTCCTGCCCCTTGTCCAGCTTCACTCCCGCTGGGCTGATGGCTGTTGGGTGCGCTATGACCCCGGCCTTCGCGAACTGTTCGAGGAGGTTGTCCCTCGTCAATCGAATCCGATTGACGCGAAAGGTGAGTGAAGGGATTGCGCTGGCCCCCTGACAAGCTGACTCTGCTTCTGTATATCCCAAGCGTGCCAGCCATCGCGTACTTAACCATAACGGAATGCCGTAGCTGATCGAGAGATATTCCGCCGGGTGACTGGCTGGATCCGGAAGATTCGGCGCAGGCAAACGGATGAGGTTTCGCAGGACCCCATTGACTAATGCACTCCAATCCCGCCCCAGCTGCTTCGTAGAACCCTTCGCCAGCTCAACCGCTTCGTGGACCGCGGCCGACGCCGGAATACGATCAAGAAATATGAGTTGGTAGACTCCGATCCGAAGCAGCATCTGAACCAACGTAGGAAGCCTGTGAAGAGGCTTAGTGAGCACGGCGCTCAGTCGCCAATCGAGCGCTTCCTGCCTCCGCAGAACCCCATAGACGAGCTCCATAATCAGGGCACGATCACGAGGATCTGAAACGGACCTCACCCGCTCATCCAGCACCTCATCAAGAGCACGCTCATTTCGCCGACTCGCGAGCAGGATGGACAGCGCAACAGACCGTGGTGAATATTTCGTGGAACTTGGTGGCTTGCCCGTGCCTGGCATGGGGTGTTGACGAGATCCAGTTGATGGAACGATTAGCTGTTTACAGTATGTGGCGGGGAACCGAACCGTTGCCCAACTGTCACTCGGTGGCCGGCCAGGAATTGGGCCACTGCCATTCGCTTGGAATTCGCAGTCTGGATTTCTCGGATCTCAAGCAGTCCCTCGCCCGTCGCCACCAAAATCGATTGTTTATTCACTGTGACTATCGTTCCTGGTACATCACTGGTCGCAGTCCCCTGTGAGACCGCCTTCCAAATATTCCACCGCTCATCACCAAAAAACGTATAGGCCCCAGGCCAGGGAGAGAGCCCTCGCACTCGATTGACCAGCGACCTCGCACTCAGCGTCCAATCGATCAGACCATCCTCTTTTTTCAAGAGCGGCGCCATAGTCGCTTGCTCGTCCACCTGCTTCGTTGGCGCCAATGTTCCCGCCTTCAGCTGTGCAAGTGTCTCAACGAGCAGTCGTCCACCCAGTGTAGCCAATCGTGGCGCTAATGTCCCGGCCGTGTCCTCCGGTAGAATCTCCAACTTCGCTTGGAGCAACATGGGTCCGGTATCCATACCCTCGTCCATGAGCATCGTTGTAATGCCGGTCTCGGTCTCCCCATTAATGACGGCCCATTGAACCGGAGCGGCCCCTCGATATTTCGGCAAGAGCGACCCATGCACATTTACACAGCCCATCGGAGGAAGCTGAAGGATCGGCGCATGCAAGATGCGACCGTACGCAGTAACCGCGATCACATCCGGCTGCCACGCCGACAACGCTTGCAAAAATTCTGGCGTGCGAATCTTGAGCGGTTGTAACACCGGAATCCTGGCACGCTCTGCCACCAGTTTCACCGGCGGGGCAACAAGCTGATGCCCTCGTCCCTTCGGGCGATCCGGCTGACACACAACTCCTACTACCTGATCACCTGAGCTGAGGAGGGCTTCGAACGACGGAACGGCGAATTCTGGTGTGCCCATGAAGACGATCCGCATGCTATCGCTTTAGCATCGTGGTTCAGAGAATGCAATCAGACACCGCCTTAACTTGACTTGTCCTTCAACGCTTTGTTAGTCTCCCTCCGCGGGGTGGAGCAGCCTGGTAGCTCGTTGGGCTCATAACCCAAAGGTCAGAGGTTCAAATCCTCTCCCCGCAACCAACCTTCGTTGTTTGTCCCCTTACAACTATCGCTGCTCTGTTACAAATTAACTGGAAGTCCAAGCTCACCCATGATTCGTGTGTGGAATGGGTGTCTTCCCCGAACCCTCGACGAGAACTTGTCGAAACTCGTCAGAACTCCGCTATAGCATCCCGACATAGCCCCCCCCGAAAACGACGTCGCGTTAAACCAGGAGCATGATGAGGGGTTTAGCGGTCTTCGACGAAAGGTGCAGATCAAGGAGGCGGTCAACCGTCTCAGAAGGGCAGATCGCCTACATCCTCCGCCAGGCTAAATCAGGCACTCCGATCAACGCCCTGTGCCGACAATAAAGCACCACCCAGCCGCCCATTGCAAAAAGTGCCTGAGCGACTTCGCCTATATCTACTCGGGCTGAAAGGTCTTCATAATGGACGGGAAGGAGCGATGTGTCTTGTAAGTAGCGACGAGCTTGTTGAACTCCTTGATCGCACCGCCTTTCTTTCTAAAGGCCTTGAGCCGTTGAGCAAATGTCTTGGTTGCTTTCATGGAGTCAGAAGAACGGCTGTCCTTCAGCAACCCAGGTGCGAAGTCCTGAATGATGGAGATGGTTTGCCCACTATGGTCTTCCCCTCTGAACGCCTCTTGGACAAAGTGGCTGACCAAGGCACAGAACATGTCCCGCGACGTCACGCCGGCCTCTGGCCGCCCTATACCTTGTGCAGGGGTGTCGGAATCAACTTGCGCCCTGACTTCATCTTCTTCGGCAACGGCCTGCAAGAATCCGTGGATAATGTCGGCAA
The DNA here is from genome assembly GCA_029865485.1 of Nitrospira sp. Lineage (GTDB taxonomy): Bacteria > Nitrospirota > Nitrospiria > Nitrospirales > Nitrospiraceae > Nitrospira_D. The sequence goes on along the minus strand of JAOUGT010000232.1, from coordinate 1,372 downwards.
GTGTCTTCTGATGATGATACTGCTCATGATTGGTGGCTGGCGTGCGCTCTTCGTTCACCTGCAAGGTGTAGTCGAACCTTAAACCCTTCACAATCTCTTGGATCTTGAGCAATTGCTTTAGATCAGGTACGGACGTGGATGATAGCGCTTCCCCTACCTGTTCCTCGCGGATACTTTGCGCTCCTCGGTCACCGCCGTGTTTTCTCGGTGTTTTGTGACTCTCGAAACGGTCGGCATCCCACAGAAGTAGACCAAGCAGTGCATACGCGGCGTCGGTGGCTTTGCACTGATCCTGGCACACCTCCTTGAGCGACTCGGATTTGACTAGTTTTTCATAGAAACCTAAGAACCAATTATCCCAGGTCGCGTCACTCCATCGCTCCCTCGCCTTCCAGATGGCCCATTCGACATACTCAAGTGGCGAGCAGTCCTTCGGGGGAACTTGCCGTCCGGTGAGAGGAACACTATTGGGATGTCTTTGCCTGAAGACGGTATAGGCTGCTCTAAACCGCGAAGAGGATTCATTCGATGCGTTCGGACCATTCTCAGAAGGCGGTCGCTTAACCTTGAACCTCAAGGATATTGACGGGTGGCCTGAACGGATCTGGCCAGGGCTGAGTGAGGTATTCCTCCGTCCTGCACGTCGAACAGAGCCGGCCGCCTGGCGAGCCTTGCTCGTTCCTCGCTTGGCTTGATCTGCCTTTTTGGTTGTTCGATGTGTTTTCATAGCTCTACCGGAACTGTTGAAATTATCAAATGCAACTGACCAGAAGCAACGCCGACGGGAGACCTTCTGCGCAACAAGCCCTCCAATTCTTCCCACCTGTACGCCCCCCTTCTGCCAGTAGAAACGACACGGCCCGGAACCCCTTAGAGGAGTTCCGGGCCGCTCGATCCCACTGGTCTCTAGACTACTAGTACACGCTCTTGGCGCTCTGCACCTGGGCCGGGAATGGATCCAGGATGCTCTTCGGCGCGTTGTTCCAGATCACGTCCGCCAGATTCGACATCCGGCTCACGATCTGCGCGGCCACACCACCCGCCGCCCCGAACAACCCGCACCAGCCCAACGTCACGAAGCCCCAGTGCAACGGCGCCGCAAACAGCTCATCCACAAACCAGAACGCATGGCCCCACTCGTTGAGTCCCACGTTCGGCAAAATGAACATAGGCCCCACCACCGCCGCCACCAACGGGAACGACGTCGCTTGGCTATACAACGGCAATCTGGTTTGGGCATACAGATAGCTCGACACGCCGCACGTAATGTACAGCGGGAACGTCCCGTAGAACGCCACAATGTGGCTCGCCGTAAAGCTCGTGTCCCGGATGATCACCTGGTGCCACGCCGCATCCTGCTCCAACGTGTAGC
>JAOUGT010000042.1 GCA_029865485.1 Nitrospira sp. | reverse complement strand
CGGCCTTGCTGCCTCCATCGCGAACAAATGCCACAACCCGTTGGCGCAAATCTGTTGAGCATCTCATCCCACAGGATCGCACACGTCGACCGTCAATAGCGATCAGTAATTGAGGGCTTAGCCATAGTTGAGGTATGCTCGTCCCGCTTGGCAAGCTTCAGAAGAAGCACCTTCTTTCGTTGCTCGTCAATGTCGTACAGCAGGCGGTAGGGGCCAATGCGAAGGCGGTACTGCGCGGTGAATTGCGATACGATGAGTTGTCCTGCGAGCTTTTTCGTCCGTTTTCCTTCAGGCCTGGGATTGGTTGTGAGTGATCGAACGGCTGTGACAATGGCTGCTTGATATGCGGAGGGAATCTTGGAGAGTATTTTCTGGAAGGCGCGTTCGACTCGTTCGCTGGGAAAGACGACCTCGTAGCCCAACTAGAATCCCATTTTTTTGAAGAGTCGTTCAGCGGAAATCGCCTTCCCTTGCGCATATTCTGCTCGGGCTCTGGCAATCTCCCCCAACAGTTTCCGATCTTTCAGCTCATCAAAAGACTCAACTAGGTCCAACATGTCCTCGTACGGCACGAGAAAGGAGACCGGCTTCCCGTGAGACAGCACCATGGAAGGAGATTTAGAACGAATCAACTTTGAGAGCTGTGCTTGCGCCTCACGAACATTCACCGACTTGGCTTTTCTGAGCAGATTGGCCGCACTCATGCTTCCTCCGCCTGTATGGCACTTGTATAGACAATAGCAGCTTCGTCTTCTCTCGGCAAGCACACTGCGCTTGCTGAGGATATACCCAGTAGAGAAGGAGTCCTACTCGGATCGCTGGTAATGTTTTTGAGTCTTATACGGCTGTGGCTGGCTATACATTAAACCGGAAATACACGATATCCGCTTCTTTAATGATGTAGTCTTTACCTTCAAGGCGAAACAGCCCCTTCTCCTTCACCTTGGCTTCAGACCCGCAGGCCAGCAGATCGTCGTAGTGGTAGACCTCGGCGCGAATGAAGCCGCGTTCCATGTCGGAGTGAATCTTGCCCGCCGCTTGCGGAGCTTTGGTATTTCGAGGAATAGGCCAGGCGCGGGATTCGGTTTCACCGGCGGTGAAAAACGTCACCAGATCCAGCAAGCCATAGGCTTCACGCGTCAGTCGAACAAGTCCTGATTCGGTTAATCCCATTTCACTCAGGAAGTCTGCCCGTTCGCTTTCCGGTAGCGACGAGAGCTCTGCTTCAAACTGCCCGCAGATGGTGACGACACGAGCCCCACGCTTGGCCGCAAAGTCTCTCACCGTCTGGACCATCGCTTCGTCAGGATTCTTTCCTTCCGAGACATTGGCAACAAACAGTACCGGCTTGGCGGAGAGTAACTGGCATTCCGTAAGGATCGACTGCTCTTCCGCCGAATATTCCCGATTGCCGAGCCACTCGCCCTTGTCGAGCATGCCGATGAGCTTGATGAGAAATTCCACTTCAAAGGCAGCCTTCTTGTCACCAGCCCGGACTTTCTTTTCGGTCTTCTGCTTTCGCCGATCGAGCGTCTCAAGATCGGAGAGCATCAATTCGGTCTCTATCACGCCGATGTCACGGAGTGGATCGACGCCTCCGCTGACATGAACAACGTCAGTCCCCTGAAAACAACGGACCACATGCAGGACTGCATCGACTTCGCGGATGTGGCCAAGGAACTGATTGCCGAGTCCTTCCCCTTTGCTAGCCCCCTCGACCAGACCAGCAATGTCACGCACTTCCAGCGTACTGTAGGTGGTTTTCTTTGAGGCGAAGATCTCCGTCAATTTGACGAGTCGAGGATCCGGCACCAACGCCACACCTGTATTAGGCTCCACAGTGGCAAATGGATAGTTCGCCGCGAGTGCACCTCCCCCGGTGAGTGCATTGAAGACCGTTGTTTTCCCAACGTTGGGAAGCCCAATCATACCGCAACAGAGACCCATATTATTTCCTTATCTTTCTACGCACTGGTTACACAAGGGAGTAGCGGAACTGACCGTACTGCGCACGGCCACCGATACACCAGACCGAACTCGTTCGCCCCGGAACCATTCTCAATTGCTCTTAGCGGCGGGATAAGAACCATTCTTCTGTCTGCCGTGGTGGACCAGCGCAGGTGAGTCCGGTTACTCCCCTTCTTCTACTCGTTCTCTGACATTGAACTGATTCATCGCGACCTCCGGCCCACGATGGATCAAACACTCCAACGCATCAACCGCCCGCTCCAGACAGGGCTCAAAAACATCCAGCTCGTCTTTTGTGACTGGCTCTAGCACATAGTCTGCGGAATCCCGACCCGGTGCAGGCCGACCAACCCCGATCTTTAGTCTGATAAATTGTGGGGTTCCCAGCGCTTCGATGAGGGATTTGATCCCGTTATGGCCCCCATACCCTCCGGCAAGCTTGATCCGAAGCCGGCCCGGCTCTAGATCCAGGTCGTCATGAATGACGATGAGCTCGCCGGGAGTAAGGGAATACTCTCTCAGAAGACCTTTTACGGGAGGGCCGGAACAATTCATCCAGTCGAGAAGCCCGGCTAACTCGATCAATTCTCGCCCAAGTCTCCCCGAACCTCGCTGAGCAGTCCCGCGTGGTGAGAGTCGGATCGACCACCGAGCGGCAGCCCGCTCGATGGCCCACATCCCGACATTGTGACGGGTCTGGGCATAGGCTTTTCCAGGATTGCCCAGTCCAACAAGCAGACGCAACGTTACTTCTTCTTTTCAGCTTCTTTCTTCTCAGCCTTGGGCGCGGCAGCGGCGTCCTTCTTATCCCCGCCCTTCGCGTCACCGGCAGCTGCCGCTGCTGCTCCGGCTTTGGCTGGCGCTGCGGCACCTGCCGCACCTTCAGCCCCAGCCTCCTTACCTTTCGCCAGAACTTCCGGTTCTCCTGCTTGACCAGCCCCAGCCGTCAACAAGGCCTCCAGTTTGGCATCCGACATCGGGGCCGCCACGCTGACGACCATCTGGTCTGGCTCATCCAAGAATCGGATGCCCTCACGCGCGCCAATTTCTTTCACATGGATACCGCTCCCAATGATCAAGGCTGACGCATCCACTTCGATGTGATCAGGCAACGCAGCGGGCAAACATTCGACATGCATATCACGCATGTTGTGGTGCAACACACCACCTTCCTTCACGCCGGCTGGAGTGCTGCCGATGACCTTGACCGGCACTTTGACTCGAATCGGCTTACTCATGGAAATTTCAAAGAGATCCGCATGCAACACCGCTCCCGTCACCGGATCTACTTGATAGTCCCGCAAGAGGGCCGTGCGACTTGGATTGGACTTTGCTCCGTTGACGGTCAGTGAAATCAGCGCGGTGCTACCCGCATGGGACTTCAGAATCTTGACCAAGTCGTCGGGATTGGCGATCAGCGAGAGACATTCACCCTGTCCGTACAACACCGCCGGAATCTTCCCTGCCCGTCGCATCGATCGCGCCGCGCCCTTACCTGCTTGTTCTCTCACCGACACTGTCAAATCGAATTTCATGATTCTCCTCCGTCTCCCCAGCTTCCAGCACAACGCCCCGCCCAGATCGGGCTAGGCAAATAATGAACTTACCGACTCATCTTCATGAATGCGCCTGATCGCCTCGCCTAAGAGCGGCGCCACTGACAATTGATGCAACTTCGGACAGATCAGCTCTTTCCCTCGCAACGGAATAGTGTTGGTGACCACCACCTGGGAAAGACACGACGACTGTAATCGTTCCAATGCCGGCCCCGACAACACCGCATGGGTGCAGGCGGTCATCACCTCTCGCGCGCCATGGTCGAGACAAGCCTGAGCCCCCTGAACAATCGTGCCCGCCGTATCGATCATATCGTCAAGGAGAAGGACCCGCTTCCCCTGCACATCTCCGATGATATTCATGATTTGAGCTTGATTGGGACCTTCCCGGCGCTTATCGATGATCGCCAAGTTGGCCTGGAGCCGTTTGGCAAACGCTCGTGCTCGCTCCACCCCACCAGCATCGGGAGATACCACAACTAGGTCCGTCACTTGCTTCTTGATGATGTAGTCCAGCAAAACAGGAAGGGCGTACAAGTGATCGACCGGTACGTTAAAAAATCCCTGAATTTGTCCGGCATGAAGATCCATTGAGAGCACACGATCCGCACCCGCCGTCGTCATCAAGTCCGCAACCAATTTGGCAGTAATGGGAACGCGGGGTTGATCCTTCCGATCCTGGCGGGCATATCCAAAATATGGGATCACCGCTGTGATACGATTTGCCGAGGAGCGTTTCAACGCATCAATGATGATCAACAACTCCATCAAGGAATCGTTGACCGGCTGGCAACAGGACTGCACCACAAAGACATCGGCACCGCGAACATTTTCGTCGATCTTGACGCGGATCTCTCCATCACTGAACGAAGAAACCGTCGCTTCACCCAACTTCTGCCCGAGATAGGCACAAATCTCATGTGCAAGCGCAAGATTGGCGTTGCCAGAGAAGATTTTCAATTCTCTGTTCATTGAACGTTCCTAACTACCCGTCTCGTCTTTAGTCTAACGTGCTGGATTCTCTAGTGGTTCTTGTGCGGCACGCAATGCTGACCGTTATCAGCCTGACAACACTCGTCGCAGCACACACGACTGGGGAAACCCATCAAGGGGTGAAACTGTATAAGAAATCTCCGGTCTCTGTCAATAAACGACCGGGAGAATATTGACACTGGTCAACTACGAGGGGTCTGCGGTCTGGGCGACAAACACTTTGAACTGTGGCTCATTCAAAAAGACGGCCTGTGCCTGACGGGCCTTCATTTCGTCCTGAAACACCCCGAAGACGGTTGCCCCGCTTCCTGAAAGCAGCGCGGCGTCAGCCCCCTGGCCGAGCAGTCGACGTTTGATCGCATACAGTAGGGGGTGGGTCTGAAACACCGGTCCTTCGAAGTCGTTTTCTGCTACATCCAACACCCGCTCCCAAGCCAACTCGGATGCATGACTCAGCGAGGCATGGGAATGAGAGAGTGGAACCACTCCGGCTCGATGTGCAGCGAGCTGCTGATACGCCCACTTGGTTTCGACGGGGAAACCGGGGTTGACCAGGACGACCCATCGAGTTCCCCGAATTCGTACCGGAGAAACTTGTTCACCCCTCCCTGTCACAGTCGCAGAGGGCGCAAAGAAAAAAAACGACACATCGCTCCCGAGGGTATGACCAATGTGCGCCATCTTTTCCGCCGACCACCCCAGATTGAACAACCGGTTCAGGCCGAGAATCGTGGCAGCCGCATCGCTACTCCCGCCTCCCAACCCCGCTCCCATCGGAATCCGCTTAGCGAGGGCGATGTCCACCCCCTCTATTCTTCCACCCTGCTCCATGACCGCCACTGCAGCACGATAGACCAGATTGGAGCTATCTGTTTTCAACGAGGGATCGTCACAATGCAACGTGACCATGGAATGGGTACCACTCACCGCAATGGTGATCTCGTCCTCCACCTTGACCGTCTGCATCAACGACCAGAGGTTGTGATAGCCGTCAGGGCGACGATCGAGAATGCGTAGCACGAGATTGATCTTGGCCGGTGCGACAACACGAATGGAGCGAGGAGCGGAGGTCGATGCGGGAGAAAGATTAGTCACGACCTCCTTTTATAGCATACTTCTCTAAGCGATACCGAAATGATCTGGTGTTCAACCGGAGCATCCGTGCCGCTTTCTTTTTGACCCATTTGGACCGCTCCAGCGCCTTCAGTAACAGATCCTTCTCGATTCCGTTGATCAACCCCTCAAGATCCACACCGTCGTCGGTCAAGTCCAGTGGCATCCCCTGTACTGGCGGCGGTGCCGTGGGCCGATGAAGCCATCCTCGCACATCGACATCTGTCACCGGTCCGTCCATAGAAAACGCCACGACCCGCTCGATCAGGTTCTCCAGTTCACGAACGTTCCCGCGCCACTCATGCTCCAGCAAGACATGCATCGCATCGGGGCTGAATACCGGTTTCGGCTTCCCGCTTTCTTTCGCAAACCGTTCCAGAAAGTGATTGACCAGGAGCGGGATATCACCGGTTCGCATCCGCAACGGGGGAAGCCGGATGGGGATCACGTCCAGACGATAGTAGAGATCCTCCCGAAACGACCCGTCCGCCACAGCTTTCTCAAGATCTTTATTGGTGGCAGCCACCACACGCACATCGACCTTTACGTCCTGACTCCCCCCTACCCGACGAAATTCCCGCTCTTGGATCACGCGAAGCAGCTTCACCTGAATCGTCGGAGTCGTGTCTCCGATTTCGTCAAGAAAAATCGTCCCCCCGTCCGCAATCTCGAACAGCCCCGCTTTATTCGCAATCGCGCCGGTAAATGATCCCTTCATATGACCGAACAGCTCGCTCTCCAATAAGGTCTCCGGCACGGCACTGCAGTTCACAGCCACGAACGGCGAGGCGCTCCTTACGCTATTATAGTGAATGGCGCGGGCGACTAATTCCTTTCCCGTTCCGCTCTCCCCGCAAATCAGCACGTTGCTTTTCGAGTCCGCAACCTTTCGCACCACCTCAAAGACCTTTTGCATCGCCTCACTCTGACCGACTAACTGTGCGAATGACGACTGGCTGGCCATCTCGCGTTTGAGCAGCATATTTTCGGTGGTGAGGCGCCGCTTTTCCAGCGCATTCCGTATGATCAACTGCACTTCATCGACCTGGAAGGGTTTCGTCAAATAATCATAGGCACCCTGTTTCATCGCTTCGACGGCTGACTCCGCACTCGCAAAGGCGGTGATGATCAATACCACCGTTTCTGGAGAGGCTGATTTAACCGCTCTAAGAACCTCCAGGCCATCAACCTTGGGCATGCGCAGATCGGTGATGACCAGGTCGTAGATCTCCTTCTGCAGTAACTCGACAGCGTCCTCCCCGTCGATGGCACTGGTGACGGCATACCCAGCCCGCTTGAGCATGATACTCAAGACCTCACGCAAGCTTTGCTCATCATCGACGACTAAGATCTTTTCCACGGCTCTCTTCCCTCATGCCAGAGTCGAACTCCAGAATCTGCGGTACGAGGCAAACAGACCCCGAAGCGCGTTCCCGATCCTTCATCGCTCTCCACTTTGATCCACCCCCCATGAAGATCCACGATGCGATGGACCGCCGCCAATCCTAATCCGGACCCGCTCTTCTTGGTGGTAAAGAATGGGAGAAAGATCTTGTCAACGTTCTTCTTCGGAATGCCTTCTCCCGTATCATGAAACGATACCTCAATCACGTCGGCTTTCCGCCCCCCCACATCAACCTTTCGACATCCGGTGGATACCGTGAGCTGACCACCCTTCGGCATCGCATCAAACGCGTTCACGGCCAGATTCCAAAACACTTGCCTCATCTGATCTTGATCCACTTGCGCAGGCAGTGCGTCGGAACAGGGCGCAATCTCCACGGTGATGTTCGTTCTCGTTCGTGCTTCATGTTGTACCAGATCAAACGTCTCAGCAAGGACTTTGTTCAAATCGCACTCAACCAAATTCAGCGCCGGAGGCCTAGCATACTGCAAAAATTCGGTAATGATGGCATTCAATCGAGTCGCCTCCCGAACGGCGATCTCGACCAACCGTTGGCTCGTTTCATCGGCCTGAACATCTTTCCGCAACATTTGCATCGCACCGGCAAGGGCACCGAGCGGGTTTCTGATTTCATGAGCCATTCCTGCCGACATTTCTCCAAGGCTGGCGAGCCACTCCTTGCGCCGCATTTCCTCTTCCAAGTCCCGGATCTGCGTCAGATCCTTACAGACGCCCACTAAGCCCGTGGTCTCGCCTTGTTCGTGCAGGGGACCCAGTGTCATGCCAAGAATTAGACGATTTCCATCGGCTCGTTTGCATTCAATCTCAAATCGCAGATTATGCGAAATACGCTCCGTGGCCTCCTTCTCCAATCCCTCTGGCTGCCAATTGAAGACTTCGCGCCATGGGCGTCCTTGTACCTGTTTGCTGCTATAGCCAGTCGCTTCTTCGGCTGCAGGATTGAAGGACGTGATCAGACCACGCGCATCGGTTGTAAACACCCCGCTGCTGATGCTGTTCACGATATTCTCGTGGAACGCTCGAAGACGATGGAGTCCCTGTTCCTTTTCTTGGAGGGATTGATCAGCCATCCGCAATTGATCTGCAAGTGCCCCACTCAGAAACCCGACGACCAGAAATGCCAGCGCATAAACGCCAAACGCCTGAAGCGTCTCCGCGGCACTCAGTCGAGTATGAGGAAGCCAACCCCAGGTCTCCGCGAGCCCATACAGCTGCACGTTCGTCAGAAGTCCAAACAGAATGATACAAAGGCTTGCCGTCAACAGGCCGACTCGGCGCCGTGGAACCAGGCTTGCCACCGTCACGCTAATGACGTACAGCACGGCAAAGGGACTTTCAATCCCTCCTGTTCGTGCAATCAGCACAGACTCGGCGAAGAAATCGACGGCGATCTGGGCCCATGCAAATGGCACAAGCACTTCCGGACGATCAAGATGTTGAAGGATGATGGCGTAGAGGATCGTGGCCGCATAGGTAAATACGATCAAGGCATAGAACGTTTCAACACGCTCGCCTTTCGTCACCTGGAACGCGAGGGACAATCCCAATAGCAGCGTGACCAGGACGACCCGCCACCCCATCAGCCAATAGATTCTGGTTTTGATTTCGTCCACGCAGTGATCACCTCATTGTCAGGCCATTGTCCTCCATCGAGAGAGCTGCTCGGCTGGGATGACCATGGTGTCTGAGAGGGCTGTAGGCGGGAAGTATGCTGCGAGGGTTTGCTGCACCAAGAATGGACCGACTCCCAATCAGCGTGACTCCAGAGGTGGGAAAGTAGAACAACTACCCTCAGCGTACGAGTTAGCCAATCGCATTGGCCATTGTGAAGATCGGTAGATACATCGCCACCACGATGAAGCCGACCGTGATTCCCAAGAACACCATCATCATGGGTTCCAAGAGTGCCGTAAGGTTTCCAACGGCCTCGTCCACTTCGTCTTCATAGAAATCCGCAATCTTCCCGAGCATGGTATCCAGCGCACCTGTTGACTCTCCGACCGAGATCATGTGCGTGACCATCTTCGGGAATGTGCCGCTTTTTGCGAGCGGCTCCGAAATCGTCTTCCCGCCGCTGATGCTGACCTTCGCATCAAGCAGCGCCCCTTCAACAACCTTGTTCCCAGAAGTTTTGGCACAAATCGTCAAGGCTTCCAACAGCGGCACACCACTCGCCAGCAACGTCCCCAGTGTCCTGGTAAATTTGGCCACCGAAGCCTTTCGGATCAAGTCCCCGAACACGGGCAACTTCAGCAGGAACTTGTCGATGGCCAATCTCCCCTGTGGCGTGGCATAGTATTTTTTGACACTCACCACAATCCCGATGATCACTCCCAGAATGATATACCAGTTCCCTTGCGCGAAATTGCTCATGTCGATCACGAGCTGGGTCGGAGCCGGAAGTCCCATCTTCCCGCTGGACATTTCGTTAAACATTTTCTCGAACACCGGAATGACCCAAATCATGAGGACGGTAATCACGATGGCCGCAATACCAAGAATGGCGGCTGGATAGACCATGGCGCTCTTAATCTGCCCTTTCAACTTCATCGCCTTTTCAATATGTTTCGATAACCGTCCGAGAATGGTATCCAGCAATCCCCCCACCTCGCCGGCATGAACCATATTGACGTACAGGTCATCGAAGATTTTGGGATGTCTACGGAGAGCGTCCGAAAACGTCGATCCTCCTTCGACCTGTCCCTTAATCTCACCAACCGACTTTCTCAATACGGCATTCTCGGACTGTGTCGAGAGGATTTCGAGGCACTGGATCAACGGCAGTCCTGCATTGATCATCGTCCCGAATTGTCTGGTGAATACAACTAAGTCTTTTTCCTTTACCCCACTTCCCAGCTTAAAACTGAACCCCTCTTTGGCGGCCTTCTCCTCGAGACTGGTGACGACGAGGCTCTGCCTGCGCAGCTGCTCCACGGCCTCATCTCTCGACTTGGCAACGAGCTCACCCTTTTTCACGGCTCCGGACTTGCTGCGCCCAATATACGCAAATGTGGCCATAGATTCTCGACCTATTACGGCTCCAACGCCGGTTATGGGATAATATGGGGACTACCAAGCGAGTCTACTGGTGAGTCGGAACCCTGTCAAAAACAATTACATTATTTACCTGGGCTTCCAAGCGAGTTGCTGTGCCGAAGAAGGGGAACTAGGTCAGTGGAGGGGCAACATTCGCGTCGCGATACCCTCGATACAGGTAGTGGAACCCTGAGGCCAGAGTAAAGCCAACGAGCAAGACAACGAGCGGAGTAATTAACGAGCGATCACCACCGCGCCAGGTCAGGAGAACCGTGAGAAGAACATAGCTCAATTGAAACAGCGTGGTGCCTTTTCCGAGGAACGTCGGCGTGACATTTATCGGCGTACTGGTCACATGGGCAACCACAGTCCCCAGTAAGAGCATTAGATCTCGGCTCACAACCAGAATAACAAGCCATGAGGGCACAAGATGGAGTACCGCGAGCGAAATAAAGCTCGATGTCAACAGAAGCTTGTCCGCTAGCGGATCGAGTAACGTCCCCAATCGTGTCCGCTGATTGAGCTTACGGGCAAGGTAGCCGTCAACCGCATCCGTGAGCCCGGCAAGGAGTAGCGTCAGCAGGGCGAACCCATAGGAACCATAGGTCATGAAGCCAATGAATACGGGAACCAAAAGGATACGAAGAATGGTCAGACTGTTGGGGATATTCATGGAGTGGAGTATGAACATGCCTCCGACGTGATGAGGCGACGCATCATAGTAACCGACGACGAGCTTGTCAACGAGTTGCAGGGAGAGAGGGACACCTCCTATAATCAACTCGGTAGGCTTTTATCTCAATTGATGGCGAAGGGATACGGATGTATGAGCACGTTACCGCTCCTATTCAAGAAGGAAGGATTGGTCGAAAAACATCAAGTTGAAGGGGTCGATCCGAGCGACCGCTACTTTAACCGAGCCATCCTCGTGAATAGAACGTCGGCAGGTTACTCGACCAAAGTGATGTATGAAGCGTTGATCGTTGAGAGCCGATCGCACACGACCATTATCGCTGCCGTAAAGGAATTGGTTGAAAAACTCCAGGATTTTGGGTTCACACGCCTTAGAACACGACCGAATTTTAAGGGCACCCGGTATCTCGCCGAAAAAGAAACCTGGATCGATTATCCAGACCGTTCTTGAGGTCAGGCACGAAACTCCTGACTGACAAGATCATGGATCACCGGGCGAAATTCCCGAATGGCTTCATTCCGACTTGAGGGATGAACCCGATTCGAAAGCAACACCACCTCCAGACGCTCGACAGGATCAATCCAGATTGACGTGCCGGTGTAGCCAAGATGACCGAAGGACTGAGCTGAGAAACGAGATCCAGCCGATGACGGCGTAGAGGGAGTATCCCACCCTAATGCCCAAGTCGATGTCCCCTCTCTCGCCTGCCGCTTGGTAAACTCCCGAACAAGATCTCGATCGAGCATTGTCGACTGGCCATCGTACGCCTTCAGCCACTCGCCCGTGATGGCCATGACTGCGTCAACATTTCCAAACAGCCCCGCGTGACCTGCCTCGCCACCCATTGCGCCGGCATTCTGGTCATGCACTTCGCCGCACAGCACCCGTCCCCGCCACGGATCGAGCTCGGTCGGAGCGACCCCGTCACCTGCCTCACGCACTTGCTCAAGAAAGGTCTGGAGGTGTTCGGGCAGGACAAATTGGATTCGTGAGCTCCCCAGCCGATGCACAATCCGATCAGAGAAAAACTCATTCAGTGGTAGCCCACTGGTCCGCTCAACGACCAGCCCCAGCAACATGAACCCCAGGTCACTATAGAGACTGCGAGCACCTCGCGCATATACCAAAGTTTCCGATCGGATCAAACTGACTAGCTTTTGCTTCGCCAATAGCCTGGCTTCCCTCGACGAAGGAATAGTTCCATCTGGGCTGAGCCGCTCATAATAGCCTCGCCATCCAGGCAATCCAGATTGATGGGTCAATAAGTCTCTGAGCGTTGCAGACCCGATTGAACTCTCAGCGCATTCCTCAAGGCATTCAGCAAGTTGAGCATCAAGTCGACAGTGGCCGTTCTGGATCAGCAAGACGAGAGCCGTCACAGTGGCGAGAGGTTTTGTTAGAGAGGCTAGATCGTATATCGTAGAGGGAAGAACAGGATCGCCTGCTGGAACTGTCGATAGCCGCCCGGCACAAAAGCGAGTGATCGGCCTGCCCCCCCGGCGTACTGCCAATACCGCTCCGGGAAACACACCAGCTGCAACGGCTCGATCAAGTTCGTCTTGAATCACAGAACAGTCGGACATGGTCAGGAGGTGGAGGTGAAAAACCGGAAGCAGCGTTACAGAAAGCCCATCGGCATGGCCAGGACATTCAATAAATCATCGCGTAGGGCTGGACTCTCCTTCCATTTTGTCCTCCGGCAGAATCCCATGGTCTTGATACACCTCACTTGCTTCAACATCCAGCATGCGCTCGAACGTGTTGAGTGTGGCTCGCATACGTTCCACCATCAGCAACCGTTGTTTCTTGAGAACAGACAGATCTCGCTGGGTATTCCCCAGCTCAACCCTCGCTTGCCGAAATAACTCACTCGCCTTCAATTCCGCTTCCTTCACAATGAGCTCAGCATCTCGCTGTGCACTGCGCTTGACGTCCTCTGCCAATGACTGCGCCGACACAAGGGTGCTGGACAAGGTGGTCTCGGTCCGTTTCAGCTCGGTCACCTGTTGCTCAAGCGAGTAGACTCGTTCCCGCAACGTCGTATTGTCTCGATTCAGGTATTCAACCGTCTGTGCAATCTCCTCCAGAAAGCGGTTGACCTCTTCGCGATCATAGCCACGAAGCTTGACCTGAAACACCATCTGTTGAATGTCGATCGGCGTGATCTTCATGCCATCCCTCGTTGGTTGAGTCAATTCATCCGTACGGCTATGTCCTTGATGGACTGCACAACCGCAATCTGCATAAACCAAATCACCGCAATGATAATCAACGGCGAAAGGTCCATTCCCATCCCCACGCCAAGCCGGCGCCGAACCGGAGCCAATATCGGCTCCGTTGCACGAGTGAGAAATTGGACGATTGGATTCCACGGATCCGGGTTGACCCACGAAATGAGCGCCCGCGCAATAATGATCCAGCTATAGAAAGACAAGGCATAGTCTAGCACCGTTGCCAGCCCTAACAAGGTATTTCCAACCACAAACATTAGTGTCCAAGCTCCTGAGATCGTTTTGTTGCAGCCTCAACTGCGTCCATCAACACAGCCCGCAGGCCGCCTTGTTCCAACCGATGCAGTCCCGCGATCGTCGTTCCTCCAGGAGACGCAACTTGGTCCTTAAGACACGCAGGGTGCTGGCCAGACTCGAGCACCATCCTGGCTGCCCCCAACACCGTCTGCGCGGCCAATACACTGGCCGTCTCTCGAGGCAAGCCCATTTTTACTCCACCATCCGCCATCGCCTCAATAGCAAGGAAAATATACGCGGGACCGCTTCCACTTAAGCCGGTCACGGCATCCATGAGGCGCTCCTCAATGAGCACAACCTTGCCGACCGATTCAAACATCTGCCGCACAGTGGCGACCGCGTCCGGGCCAACTCCTGGACCGACCGCTACTGCCGTCATCCCCGCGCCAACCATCGCCGGGGTGTTCGGCATGGTACGAATAATGGAAGCCTGAGAGCCAAGAAACTCCTGAATCCGACAGATTGGAATCCCAGCAGCCACCGACACGATGAGCTGATGACGGACACTTTTTCCTACCCCCCTGAGAACCTCGGCGATGACCTGCGGCTTAACGGCCAGCATGACGATATCACTGGCACGGGCCACTTCTTCATTCATGAGCCCGACTTGAACCCCATACTGCGTCTTCAGGTGATCCTGCCTCGTGGCGTCAGGGTCAGCTACACGAATCCGTTCAGGTTCGAACAGTTTGGAAGCGAGCACACCGCTGATCAACGCTTCTGCCATACGCCCACCACCGATAAATCCAATGGTGTTCATGGCGGATGTTCTAGACATGCCGTGCACCAAAAATGGCCGTGCCGACACGAACAAGCGTCGCCCCTTCCTCGATGGCGACTTCATAATCGTTTGACATTCCCATGGACAACTCTTCCATCTTGACCGATGGAAGATGCTGGGCATCAATCATCTTCGCGAGCTCGCTGAGCTTTCTAAAATAGGGCCTGGCTGAATCAGGATCAGCAGTTGGAGGCGGAATAGCCATCAACCCTTTGATACAGATATGGGAAAGGCTCGCCAGGCCTGACACGATTTGCGGTACATCGTCCGGAAGAAATCCAGCTTTTGTGGGCTCGTTCCCGATATTGACCTCCAACAACACATCTTGTTGTTGACCGGCATCTCCCGCGCGGCGGTCGATTTCTTGAGCCAGCTCCGGGCTGTCAACCGAGTGAATCAGATCGAACATACCGACCACAGATCGCACCTTCCTCCGCTGCAATTGCCCGATAAAATGCCACTGGACCGGACCACGGTTGAAGACAGGAATCTTGGTCAGCGCCTCTTGGACTCGATTTTCCCCCAAGATCGACAAGCCCGCCCGAACCCCTTCTGCAATTTGCTCTATGCCGACAGTTTTTGTCGCAGCCACGAGACGAACCGTACCTGTTGGACGCCCAGCCCTTTCAGCTGCCGATCGGATTTTGGCCAGCACTGACTGAACCCTACTTTCGATTGTATCTTGGATGAGCGATTCCATAGATAAACCAACGAATCTCGGCGCACCCCTTCACCACGCCGCCCATATTCTATCGGATTGGACTGAGAATTGGCAGAGACTGGTTTATCGTCGCGTTGGTGGTAAGCCAATGGCACTGATCATGGTCCCGTTGACTCTTCCCTCTCGTCGATACGAGAAAAATAGATCCTCATGACAAATCGTACAAAGGTTGACGGTTGTAATGGCCTGTGGCATGGCTCCACAGGCAAGCGCCTGTTCCTTAATGAGGCCCTTCAAATCCAGTTTGGCCGTCCTCTCGCCCTGAGATCGAACGACCTTCTCCCAACTAGGAACCCCCTGGCGAAGACGTTCAAGGACTGGCTCATCTACTTCGTAGCAGCAAACACCAGCCGATGGACCGATGCTAAGCCGTACCTGTTTCAGATCAGAACCAAACCGCGACTCCAACAGGGCCAAGGTCTTTGGCACGATCCCCCCTACGGCGCCTCGCCATCCAGCATGGATTGCCGCCACAACTCCATGGGTAGGATCATGCATGAGGATTGGAACACAATCGGCGGTTCGTACGGCCACCATCACCCCTGGCTGATTAGTCACCAGGGCATCCCAACCTTCCGTAAAGCGGTCGGCTTCGGACAGCGCACGATCAACCACCAGAACCTCGGTCCCATGAACCTGTTTGACAGACAGCGTCCATGCCGAGGGTGCAGCCCCCTGGAGGCCTCGTGAGGGAATGCCGATTCCCAGATCGTGCTCTATGGTGTGCTGTCGGGTTCCAAAAAAGTGGTATGCTGACCTCCTGGAATCTGCAAATGCTGGGACCGTGATCACCGAAGCTCTTGCCATCTCAATGCTCGCCAGCTCTCCTGTACCGAACGATCAGAGACTAGTCGGCTTGCTTACGAAGAAACGTTGGAACATCCCATTCATCCTCAGCCGTCATCGCCGCACGATCTGTTGAATCTCGCATCTCCGTCATGCGCCGTAAAAATGTGGGCCGGTCAAGATCTTTCGTCGGCCGATCCGCCGCAAGAGATGCGACCATGCCAGCCAAAATCGGCTGGATCGGCTTTGCAGGACGATTCACTCCCCGATCACCGGCTATGGGAGCTGCGGGTTGATCTTCTTCTCGTTCAAACCCAGTTGCGATCACCGTGATAATCAGCTCTTCTCCCATATCAGGATTAATGACCTGCCCCACGATGATGTTGGCCTCCGAGTCGGCCGTCTGTTGGATAATGCTGGCGGCCTCTTCAACTTCATGCAGAGATAAACTGGGCCCCCCGGTTATATTGAGGAGAACCCCGCGAGCTCCCTCCACACTTCCCTCTTCAAGCAGTGGGCTACACATCGCCTTCTGGGCGGCCTCAATCGCGCGGTTCGGGCCACGTGATACCCCCATTCCCATGACAGCACGGCCGGTATGAGACATCACTGTCCGAACATCGGCAAAATCGACGTTCACATGGCCTGTCGTCGTAATCACGTCGGCAATGCCTTGAATAGCCTGACGCAGCACGTCATCAGCCACCTTGAACGCCTCTAACAGCGGAGTGGATTTATCGACGATTCCCAAGAGCCGTTGATTGGGAATAACGAGCAACGTATCGACATGACGCCGCATGTCGCGGATCCCTTCCTCGGCATGTTTGTTCCTCCGTTGGCCTTCATACTGAAACGGCTTCGTCACCACGCCCACCGTCAAAATCCCCATTTCTCGAGCAATGCTGGCGACGATGGGAGCGGCTCCGGTCCCTGTTCCTCCCCCCATACCGGCTGTGACAAATACCATATCCGCTCCCTCGAGGCATTCACGGATATGCTCCTTACTTTCTAGTGCGGCATCCCGTCCGACTTCCGGTTTCGCGCCTGCGCCTAACCCACGGGTCCGATCTGGCCCAAGCTGGATTTTGTAGGGAGCCAGTGAGCGATCCAGCGCTTGAAGATCGGTGTTGCTGGCGATGAAATCGACACGAGCGAGTCCAGAGGTGATCATCGTGTTGATCGCATTGCACCCGGCTCCGCCGATTCCAATCACCTTAATCCGGACAGGTGACAGCATATCTTCCTGAAATGAAAACATCGGAGCACCTCCTCGCATCACCCGCACACCGAGCGCCTGCCGCTCGCAAGGGTTGATAAGGTTAAAAGACCTCTAACACCCGTTTTGTCCAACTGAACATTTTTTTCGCCCACGTTCCACCGCTTCGAAGCCCGGCGGTCTCCAATTCATCGACATGTCGCCGGGCATGGAGCAAGAGACCAACCCCGGTCGAATGACTGGGGTGGCCGACGATATCTCGAAGTCCGCCCACCCCTGATGGGACTCCGCGACGTGCCGGCAGATTCAAGACCCTCTCGGCCGCATCCGGCATCCCCTCTAACAGCGAGGTGCCGCCGGTGATCACCACACCGGCCCCCAACATTCCTTCATATCCGGCACGCGTAATTTCTCTCCGAACAAGCTCGAACATCTCATCGACGCGTGGCTCCAAGATCTCGGCAATATCCCGTCTGGAAAATGTTCGAGGTGGACGGTCCCCGACCGAAGGCACCTGGACGACTTGATGTCCGATCACTAACTCCGTCCTCGCGATGCCATGTTGAGTTTTGATCCTCTCAGCCTCAGTTTGCGAGGTCAAGAGACCAATGGCCAGATCTTTGGTTAAATTTTGGCCACCAATCGGAAGCACCGCCGAGTGACGGATACTGCCATCCAGGAATATGGCCAGATCCGTGGTCCCGCCTCCTAAATCCACCATCACCACACCAAGCTCACGTTCCTCCTGGCTCAGCACCGCTTCGCTGGAGGCAAGCGGCTGAAGGATGATGTCGACTACGTCAAGTCCGGCCCGATTCACACTTTTCACGATATTCTGCGCGGATGTCACCGCTCCGGTGATCACATGCACATTGACTTCCAACCGATTGCCGGATAAGCCCAACGGCTCCCGCACCCCTTCCTGGCCATCCACCATAAATTCCCGAGGTAACACGTGGAGGATCCTTCGCTCTTGCGGGATCACCGCCAGGGTACGGGCGCTTTCAATGGCTCGGTGAATATCTTCTCGAGTGACCTCCGCTCGCTTCAGCGCGACGACACCTTTGCAGTTTTCGGCAGAGATATGACTTCCGGCGATGCCGGTGTACACGGAGTTGATCTGGACCGCCGCCATCAGCTCTGCTTCCTCAACCGCCTTTTTGATGGATTCAACAGTGCTTTCAATGTCAACCACGACTCCTTTACGCAACCCGCGTGAAGGGCTCATGCCGACGCCGATAATGCTGAGACCTCCCGCATCGGTCATCTCTGCGACGATCGCGCAGATCTTTGTCGTCCCGATGTCGAGTCCGACTAGGATTTGATCTCGCTTCGGCACCGCAATCACCCTCCCCCTTCCCGTACGATGACTCGATTGTCGTACCGGAGATCGACTTCCCTCACCCCACGCCCCACTCCGTCAAAATTTAGTGATTTCAACGTTGGCTTGACGCGTTGAAACCGCTCCCACTGTTCCTCGACCGACTCCTCTCCAAATCGAAATCGAACGCCCTGGACAAACGCTACACGATTTGTCTGGTTTTCAGCCTGTACCTGTAGCCGTCCCTCAAAACTTTGACCGATGACTCTTGCGAGTTCGATGCCAGACATGATTGACCGCCGCACCACGTCCGTGCCCTTCAGCAATCCATCGAGTTCAACGCCGGTGACAAGTGGAAAGGTGACATCGTCTGCCTGCCCAAGCTTGCTCAGAACATACCCTTCCTCATCACTCAGAAAGTTCTGTGAGGCAGCCCGGACGATGGCGGCAGGTTTTCGTTCGACCACCGCTATCTTCAACTCATGGAACGGGACTCGAGAAACTTGAGCCTCCTTCACCCATGGATGAGATTCGATCTGTTCTTCGATCGTGGCGGTCACAACCTGATAGAGCGACATCCCGTGCTTGACCTGAGCCAACTCAATCACCTTTTCCCTATTCAGATGATGCATACCTTCCACCGTGATCGCATGGATCTCAAACAACTCTCGTACCATGCGACTGGAGTACGTCACTGCCATCGTAATCAACCACCCCAAAAGTACCAGACCAGCCAGCACACTGAGGCGAGCCACGACCTTTCGTCGAGCAGTCCGCACTCGTCCGGGTTGCTTCACTGCCCGTTCCCCTGGCGCATTCTGCCATCGATTCATACGCGGGGCGGCAGGCTCAGCTCGACGTGCTCTGAACGAGAATCGCATTACACAGACTCCACCTTGGCACCCTGAGCACAGCGAGCGGCACGATCCAGAGCCGACTGCAAGATCCGCTCGACTAAATCGTCATATCCGATGCCAACCTGTGCGGCAGCCATCGGCAGCAGACTCGTGGCTGTCATGCCGGGAACCGTATTGATTTCCAACACATAGGGCTGGCCACGCGGTGTGATCCGAAAGTCTATACGTGCGGCCCCCTCGCACCCCAGCACTTCGTAGCTGCGAGAAGCGAACGCCTCGATTTTCTGCAGCACTTTTGTCGGAAGAGGAGCGGGGCAGAGATACTGGGTCTTACCTTTTTGGTATTTTGCCGCGAAATCATA
>JAOUGT010000041.1 GCA_029865485.1 Nitrospira sp. | reverse complement strand
AAAGAAGAGATGCGGCGGCTCAACTCGCTGATCATCGCCGCCGCCGAGCAAGCCCGTGTGCCGGCCGGATCGGCGCTGGCTGTCGATCGCGATCAGTTCTCTCAACACATCACGCGCGCGCTGGAAGGCCATCCGAACATCAGAATTCTCCATGAAGAAATTTCAGAGATCCCGACGGATTGCCTCTGCATCATCGCAACTGGCCCACTCACGTCCGATAAACTCTCGCAAGCGATCCGCGCGGCAACGAAGTCGCAGCACCTCTATTTCTATGACGCGATCTCACCGATCGTCGATGCGGACTCGATCAACATGGACATCGTCTTTCGCGCCTCTCGCTATGACAAGGGCGGGGATGACTATTTAAATTGCCCCATGACGGCAGAGCAGTACAATGTTTTTTACGATGCCATGATGGCCGCGGAGAAAGTACAGCCGAAGGAATTTGAGAAGACCCCCTATTTTGAGGCTTGTGTGCCGATCGAAGTGCTGGCCGAGCGTGGCCGACAGACGATGCAGTTCGGTCCGATGAAACCAGTGGGTCTTAAAGATCCGCGAACGGGGATCGAACCAGCGGCAGTCGTCCAGCTGCGGACAGAAAATATCCATCGGACCTGCTACAACCTGGTGGGCTTTCAGACCAAACTCACGTACCCGGAACAGAAGCGCGTGTTTCGCATGATTCCCGGGCTTGAACAGGCGGAGTTTCTCCGGTATGGCAGTCTCCATCGCAATACATTTATCAATTCGCCCCAGCTGCTATTGAACACCTTGCAATTCAGAGCCCGCGCCTCCCTCTTCTTTGCGGGGCAGCTCGTCGGCGTCGAAGGCTATACAGAATCAGCAGCCATGGGAGGGTTGGCCGGCATCAACGCAGCGCGGGCCCTTGCCGGAGAATCCTTGATTACACCGCCACCCACGAGCGCGCATGGCTGCCTCGTGTCCCATGTCGCCTCATCGGATCCGCGCCATTTCCAACCGATGAACACCAACTTCGGCCTGTTCCCCCCCTTGGCAAATTCTCCGAGGGACAAGGAGAAGAAGCGTCGTGCAATGAGCCAGCGAGCCCTTGAGGATTTTGAGGCATGGAAGACGCAATCAAGGCTTTCGTAATGTACCTCCAGGTCGAGCGCAATGCGTCCCCCGAGACGATCCGCAACTATCGCTCCGACCTTCAACAGCTGACCGGGTTCCTCAGAAACACCAAGAAAGACTCCTCACCCATTCGCGTCGACGCGATCACCAGCGACGATATTCGCGCCTATCTCCACTCGTTGGATCGCCGAGGCGAGAAGGCGGCGTCCCTCGCGAGAAAGCTAGCGAGTCTGCGCAGCTTGTTCCGTTTCCTCCTCCGTGAAGAGATCGTAAAAACTAACCCGACTGAAACACTAAGGAGCCCGAGACTACCCAAACGACTCCCTCGCGTACTCACTAAGGATGATGCGGCAGCCCTCATGACGTTTCCCTCAGGGCCATCACCCCTGTCTATCCGTGACCGTGCCCTGCTGGAAACGATGTATTCGACCGGCGCGCGAGTGAGCGAAGTCGTCGGGATCAACCTCAATGACCTCGACGAAGCGGATGGGATCGTGAGTGTGAAAGGGAAGGGTCGCAAGGAACGGCTGGTCCCGATCGGAGATGTGGCATTGCAGGCCATCCGCGCGTATCGCTCGTCCTTGAAGCTGACTCCTCGCAACCGCCATCCGTCGTCGCCGATGTTCTTGAATCATCGTGGTGGGCGGCTGACTACCAGAAGCGTCGCCAAGATGGTCGCCCGGTACTCAAGCCGGCTCGTGAGCGGAGCGGTCAGTCCCCATACCCTCCGGCATTCGTACGCAACACATCTTCTCGACGAAGGAGCCGATCTCCGATCAATCCAGGAATTGCTCGGCCATGCCTCACTGAGTACCACGCAAAAGTATACGCATGTGGCAATGGACCAACTGCTCGCGGTCTACGACCGGGCCCATCCTCGAGCGCAGACGACTCGCCCCCCACATGGAAAGGATCACAAGTCATCATGAAAATCAGATCGACGACCGTGCTTTGTGTCCGTCGAGACGGACGGGTCGCCATGGGCTGTGACGGGCAAGTCACTGTCGGCACTACGGTCATGAAACACAACGCCAAGAAGATTCGGCGCTTGCACCATGATCAGGTCTTGGCTGGGTTTGCCGGCGCCACGGCGGACGCCTTCACGCTGTTCGAGAAATTCGAGAGCAAACTGGAAGAGTATCGCGGGAATCTCACGAGGGCCGCCGTCGAACTCGCGAAAGATTGGCGGACGGATCGTGTGCTTCGCCGTCTGGAAGCCCTCCTGGCCGTCGCCGGGCGTGAGCAGTCGTTCATCATTACCGGGACCGGTGACGTCGTCGAGCCGGAAGACGGCATTCTGGCCATCGGCTCTGGTGGCCCCTATGCCCTGGCAGCGGCCAGAGCCTTGCTGCGCCATTCACAATTGGAAGCCCCGGTGATCATCACGGAAGCCCTGACCATCGCGGGGTCCATTGACATCTACACGAACCAACAGATTCTTGTTGAAGAACTTCGAGGATAATCCACAATGATGAAACCGCTCACAACTGAGCCCGTCGCATTGAATCTCAATAGTCTGACTCCCCGCCAGATCGTCGAAGAACTGAACCGCTATGTCATCGGACAAAAGGATGCGAAGCGCATGGTGGCCATTGCCCTTCGGAACCGCTGGCGTCGTCAGCAACTGTCGCCCGACATCCGCGATGAGGTCATGCCGAAGAACATCATCATGATCGGTCCCACCGGTGTGGGTAAAACGGAAATCGCCCGACGGCTGGCCAAGCTGGCTGAGGCTCCCTTCATCAAGGTCGAAGCCTCGAAATTCACCGAGGTGGGCTATGTCGGGCGCGATGTGGAATCGATCATTCGCGACCTCACCGAGCTAGCCATTAATATGGTCAAGACTCAACGCCTGGCGTTCGTTCAACAGAAGGCTGAACAACAAGCTGAGGAACGATTACTCGATATCCTCTTGCCTCCGCCCCCGCCTCGACCTGGCTTTGTGGACGGCACAACCGAACCGACCACCCAAGCCCCACCTGACTCCCACGAAACCACTCGATCGAAACTCCGTTTGCAACTCCGCGAGGGCAAGCTGGATGAGCGGACCGTTGAAATGGAAGTCAAAGAGCGGGGAGTTCCGGTCGGCGTCATCTCTAATGTGGGTGGGCTGGATGACCTCGAGAATAATCTCCGTGACATGTTAGGTGGCATGTTCCAGGGCAAGAAGAAGAAGCGGCTCATGAAGGTGCCGGAAGCACTGAAACACCTAACCCAAGAAGAAGCCCAGAAGTTGATCGATATGGACGATACCACGCGTGAAGCCATCAACAAGGTGGAACAGACCGGGATCGTGTTTCTTGACGAGATCGACAAGATCGCTGGTCGCGAGCGCACGGCGGGACCTGATGTGTCCCGAGAGGGTGTGCAACGAGATTTGCTACCCATCGTAGAAGGCTGCACCGTCACCACGAAACATGGCCCGGTCATGACAGATCACATTCTGTTCATCGCCGCTGGAGCCTTCCACGTCGCGAAACCATCCGATCTCATTCCGGAGCTCCAAGGGCGCTTCCCGATTCGTGTGGAACTCAGTCCTTTGACGAAAGAGGATTTCGTCCGTATTCTGACGGAACCGAAAGGGGCGTTGGTCCGCCAATATCAGGCCTTGATGGCCACGGAGGGACTGGCCATCGAGTTTGCCAAGGACGGCTTGGAGGAAATCGCCGAGATCGCGGTGCAAGTGAATGAGCGGACCGAGAACATCGGCGCCCGTCGCCTCTTCACCATCATGGAACGGCTATTGGAGGAAATTTCTTTTGAGGGACCAGGCTGGCCCGACAAGCGAATCAACATCACCGCCGCCTACGTTCGGGATCGACTGAAGGACATCGTCAAAGACCAGGACCTGAGCCGGTATATTCTCTAGGAGCCACCAGCTGTCAGTCATCAGTCAATCTCTTATTGATCACAAGGCTGATGGTTGGACGCTGGCAGCCGATAGCGGGGAGCCACCTATGAACAAACTCATCAAAAAAGCCGATGTCCTGATCGAAGCCCTGCCCTACATCCGGACGTTTCGCGGCAAAACCGTGGTCGTGAAATATGGCGGCCACGCGATGACGGATGCGTCACTCAAAGAACGGTTTGCACAAGATGTCGTCCTGCTGAAGTATGTCGGCATTAACCCGGTCATCATCCACGGCGGTGGACCGCAAATCGACAAAATGCTCGATCGACTCGGCATTCAAGCAAAATTCCGCCATGGTGTTCGGATCACCGACGCCGCAACGATGGAAATCGTGGAAATGGTCCTGGCCGGGAAAATCAATATGGAACTGACGGACCTGATCACCCGCCATGGCGGCAGTGCCGTCGGGTTGAGCGGGAAGGACGGCGGCTTGATCCTGAGCAAGCCCTTGACGGCGAAGGCCTGGGCAGAAAGCCTCAATCGCGATCTCCATGGAGAGGACAGCGAAGGAGATTTCGGCTTGGTGGGGGATATCGAAAAGGTGGACCCGGGGCTGTTACGCAATCTCCAAGAAGACCACTACATCCCGATCATCGCGCCCATCGGCACGGACCGTGAGGGGAATACCTACAACATCAACGCCGATCTCGTTGCCGGAGCGGTCGCCGGAGCCTTGCGAGCAGAAAAATTGCTGATGATGACGGATATCAAAGGCATTCGTGACGCCAACGGGCGCCACCTCTCCACCGTCTCCCGTAAAGATGTGCAGCGGATGATGAAGAAAGGGATTATCACGGAAGGGATGATCCCAAAGGTTCATGCCTGCTTAGATGCCTTGGGCGACGGGGTTGGGAAAGCCCACATTATCGATGGGCGTATCCCGCACGCCATACTGCTTGAAATCTTCACGCGGAAGGGTATCGGCACCGAAATCGTGACCTAACCTGCTTGCAGCCGGAAACCTGTTCAGTGCCCATCGATCGGAATCGACTCAGAGAAGATCTTAAGGCCCTGGTGGGGGAGCGCCATCCCATTACCTCGCCAAATCGCTTACGACAGGCGGAAGCCTATCTACTTCGTCGCTTCTCAAAAGCTGGGCTGGCCGTGACCACGCAGGCCTTCCCAGCCTTGGGCGGCACGTCACACAATGTGATTGGAACAGCGCTTCCTAAGAGTGGCCCATTACAATCTGTCCCCCCGCTGATCCTCGCTGCGCATTTCGATACCGTTCAAGGATCTCCAGGCGCCGACGATAATGCCAGCGCCCTCGCCGTCATGCTTCATGTGGTTCGTCAGGTGAGAACCATGACGTTGGCCAGACCGATCCGTTTCATCGCCTTTAACTTAGAGGAAGAAAACCTTCTCGGTAGCCAGGCTTACACATCACTCCTACGGAACAATGATGAGTCGATACATGGAGCGATCGTATTGGAATGTGTCGGTTATGCAAGTCATCTTCCCAACTCACAGAAAATCCCGCCTGGTGTCCCAATAGCCGTTCCTACGACCGGGAATTTTCTTGCCGTCATCGGCAATGAACAATCCCATACACTGACCGGCTCTGTTGCCCAGGCCATGAAGTCGCACCTTCCTATTGTTCCGCTGATCGTGCCGGGTAACGGAGAAAAGCTCCCGGACACCAGGCGGAGCGACCACACTTCCTTCTGGGAACGGGGCTTCCCTGCAGTCATGCTGACCGACACAGCAAACTTTCGTAACCCCAACTACCACAGGCCAACCGACACCCTCGAAACCTTGAACCTCGATTTCATCGCGTCGGTGGCTGATGGGGTCACCGCGGTAGTTTCGGCCATGGCCAGTTCTTCATGCGCGTAGCTTTCATGAACTGACTTGGATAGACTGCCCACTGCTCCGATCGCCGACTGAAGAATTCCGGCAGCGCTCACATGGGAACACACCTTTCTGGTTCAACTCGTCTGGCCATCGCGTCCGTATTTGACCATCTCGATTACAAGAGGCTGGAGTCTGTCTACTGCTATGAAGGCGGCGATGAGTTTTGGCGAGCCAAACGAGAACCTTGTCGACGATTGGGGACGAAAGTGGCTGAAGCCCTCGCAGGGAAGTTACCTTGTGGTGGCCGGAGTCTCTACGTCGGTGCCGGTGTGATGGAGATACCCGCACTCATAGCGGAAGCAATCGAACTGCAGCGTCAGGTGGCCCCCTATAATCTACGACGGTCTGAGGTAACAGTCCTCAATCACGCCTGCCGTGGCCTGCCGGTTCGCTTTGTTGCCCATGATGCCGCATCGGCACAAGGGCGATTCGATCATCTCTGGATGGTCAGCGTCCTGAACGATCCAGAACGGTTTCCGCACCTCTCTCCCCTGTCCTACGGCCAAGCAGATCCGGTGACATTCAATCCTATCGCGTTTCAGAAGGAACGGAGGATCGTACAGGCTATTATCGATCGATGCATGCCGAAATTGGCTGTCCCTGGTCTGGTCACGACATCAACAGAAGAAGCCGTCTGGATAGCAGACTGGTGCCATCGGCACCATGTTCCCTATCGTGTGGAACGAAGACAATATCCCACAGCACTCGTCGGTGACCCGATCTGTTTTATCAAGGTTGGGAAAAAGTAAAAGGTGTGATGTAAGAAGATCGACGATCGTGATCCATCAGAGTTCAAAGCCCGTTTTCTTGGCTGGGTCACCCATGTACTGCCTGGCATATCGCACATAGTTTCCCGCCGATTCCTTGATCCAGGCCAATTCCTTCTCGGTGACCGGTCGCTTAACCCTCGCAGGTGACCCGAGAATGAGACTCTTCGGCGGCACGATCGTGCCTTCAACAACCAGGGCTCCGGCTCCCACGACCGAATCCTCCCCAATGACGGCACCGTCCATGATGATAGCCCCCATTCCCACCAAGACTCGGTCGTGAATGGTACAGCCATGCAGCACAACATTGTGACCGATGGTGACGTCACTGCCGATGATCAAAGGATGGGTGTCGTGTGTCACATGTAACATGCAGATATCTTGTATGTTGGTCCGTTCACCGATCCGAATGTAGTGCACATCGCCTCGGATCACAGCATTGAACCACACGCTGCACTCCGCCCCCATGACCACATCACCGATCACGACTGCCGTCGTCTCGATAAAACAGGACTTGGGGACCGTGGGCTTCATGCCCTGAAAGGTGCGAATCATACGGCACACTGTAGGGAAATTCATCGGGCCCTGCAAGGGTCTCATTGACAGTCTTTTTACCCCTCCCGTAGACTGCCTGGCATGTCACAACCCTTGATTACTCCAAAGCGCGCGCGCTCCACGAAGACCTCTCGTGTCAACCATGCTGCAACGACCATCGGGTTCGTCAACCTCGGCTGCTCGAAAAATCAGGTCGATTCAGAAATCATGCTCGGCACGTTGGTTACGGACGGGTTTCAACTCACCGGTGATCCGAAACAAGCCGACGTGGTCATCATCAACACCTGTGGCTTCATCGAAGAGGCCAAACAGGAGTCGATCAACACAATCCTCGAACACGGGCATCTCAAGAAGACCGGACGTTGCCGCGTCCTGATCGCAGCCGGTTGCTTGGCCCAGCGGTATCAGGGAGACCTGCTGAAGGAATTACCAGAGTTGGATGGGGTTGTCGGCACTGGTGAGTTCGGCAAGATCGCGGATATTTGCCGAGACCTGTTAGCTCCCAAAAAGCGACAGCAACGGCTCTGGATCAGTCAGCCTCCCTATTTGTATGATGAACTGGCCCCCCGTCTACGACTCGGCAAGCAGCACAGCGCCTACGTCAAAATCGCCGAAGGCTGCAATCGCAACTGTACATTCTGTGCGATTCCGTTAATGCGCGGGAAACAGCGCAGCCGACCGGTGGAATCTATCGTGGCAGAAGCACGCCAGCTCGCCGCGGAAGGGGTCAAAGAGATCAACCTCATCTCGCAAGACACCATCAACTATGGTGTCGATCTCGGCCTTCGCCAAGGCCTCGTTCCGCTCCTTCGTGAATTGGTCAAGGTGGATGGCCTCCGATGGATCCGGCCCTTTTATCTCTACCCGCAACAAATCACGGATGAGTTGTTGGACCTCTACGCCGGAGAAGACAAGATCACCAAATATATTGATATGCCGCTCCAGCATATCAATGATCGCATGCTCACCCGCATGCATCGGCTTGGAAATCGTACGGCCATCGAATCACTGGTCGATCGTATCCGGACCCGTATCCCCGGTGTCACCTTCCGGACAGCCTTCATCGTGGGCTTCCCGGGAGAAACCGATGCCGCCTTCACCGAGCTGCACGACTATGTGGAACAGGCGGAGTTCGACCGAGTTGCCGTCTTTGTGTACTCGGATGAGGACGATACCCCGGCAGTCATGTTAGACGACAAAATCGAGCGGGAGGTCATGAATGACCGTCGCAATGCGATTCTCTCCCTCCAGGAAACGATTGCTGCTTCAAAGGGCAGGGCCAAGATCGGCTCGATCCTCGATGTCCTGATTGAGGGGCGGTCCGAGGATACAGAGGGCGTGCTCGAAGGACGTCACGAAGGGTTGGCGCCTGAAATCGATGGGGTGGTCTATGTCGACGAAGACTCAGCCAACGCTGGGCCCAAGTCGTCAGATCCGGCACCCGGTGACTTCTGTAGAATGGAGATCACCGACGCCGCGGGATTCGATCTCGTCGGACACATTGTGACGACAACTGCTCACTGAGTGGAGCACCTTACTGCTTCCAGCACGCTGATTGTAACGACTGCATCGGGGTACACCGCCATGACGGCACGGAAGAAAGACTCGATCGTTCTCCTGATCCGTTGCAAGGACCGCAAGGGCATCGTGGCACGCGTATCGGGGTTCATTCATGATTTCGGCGGTAACATTCTCGACTCCGACCACCATACCGATGAGGAGACAAACGCGTTTCTCATGAGAATGGAATTTGCCACGGATGGACTGCAGCTGCCTCCCGGAGACATTCCGGCCGCCTTTGATCCGATCGCGAAAGTGTACGAAATGCACTACGAAGTGTATCCGTCCAACCAGCGGCCTCGTGTCGGCCTTCTGGTTTCGAAACAGGATCATTGTCTGGCTGATCTCCTCCAGCGGCACCGCCGAGACGAATTGCACATCGATATTCCCATCATCATTTCGAACCATGACACCTGCGCAAGCTGGGCTAAGCTTTTCAACATCCCCTACGCCGTCTATCCCGTCACGAAGGAAACCAAGCCTCAGCAGGAACAACAGGTCGTAGCTCTCCTGAAGGAACATCACGTCGAGCTTGTGGTCATGGCTCGCTATATGCAGATCCTCAGTGCTGATTTTCTGGCTCAGGTCGGCTGCCCCGTCATCAACATCCACCATTCGTTTCTTCCGGCCTTTATCGGAGCCAACCCCTACCGACAGGCCTACGACCGCGGTGTGAAGATCATTGGAGCGACCGCCCATTACGCAACCCAAGACCTGGACGAAGGGCCCATCATCGAACAAGACGTGATTCGCGTGGGACATCGGGACACGGTAGAGGATCTCGTTCGCAAAGGGCGAGATCTTGAGGAAGTCGTGCTGGCAAGAGCTGTTCGTCGCCACATCGAGCGCCGAGTGTTGGTGTACGGGAGAAAAACCGTGGTCTTCGATTGAGGGATTTGGAATGGCGCCCAGACAGAGGGAGCAAGACGTTATCTCCTCCCCCTGCTTCGGGGCGAGTACAGCCTTTACACTTTGACCGATACAAACAATGAATTTCCCCGCCGATTGATCAAGATCAGAATGTGAGCTCCCTTCTTGAGATCAGAGGATGCCTTTTCAAAATCTTTGACTGACTTGATTGGTCGCCGATTCATTTCTTGGATCACGTCACCAGCAGAAAGGCCGGCCCGCTCGGCGCCACTGTCTGGATCAACCCGAGTCACCAGAACGCCTTGCACTCCCTGGAATCCAACCTGTCTGGCCCGGTCCTGATCTAACTCCTCAACCACAAGTCCCGACAGAGCATCCTGGGAGTCCCCGTCCTGTGCCTTTGCAATTTTCGATTCGTCCGGCTGCTCCCCAACCCTGACGGTCAACTCTCGTTCATTGCCATCACGAACGACGTTGAGTGTCACTCTGGCACCGACAGTGGTCCTCGTGACGAGCCGTTGTAAGGCGACACCATCTTCCACCGTTGTCCCTTGATAGCGGACAATCACATCCCCTTGCTTGAGTCCAGCCTGATCCGCAGGACTCCCGGCCTTCACATCACTGATCAACACACCTTTCGCATCCTTCAGACCAAATGCCATGGCCAGATCCTGGTTCAGTCCCTGAAGCCCGACCCCGAGATACCCTCGGACGACCTTGCCGGACTTAATCAGACTCTCATAAATCGGCTTGGCCATCGTGGTCGACACGGCAAACCCCACGCCCTGATAGCCTCCAGTCTGTGAAAAGATGGCCGTGTTGATGCCCACCAGCTCTCCTTTGGTATTCACCAGCGCACCACC
This sequence comes from Nitrospira sp., assembly GCA_029865485.1. Classification (GTDB taxonomy): domain Bacteria; phylum Nitrospirota; class Nitrospiria; order Nitrospirales; family Nitrospiraceae; genus Nitrospira_D. The sequence continues at coordinate 8,925 of JAOUGT010000041.1, read as the reverse complement.
TGAGTTGCCCGGGTTAATGGCAGCATCCGTCTGAATAAAATCCTCGTACTGGGTGATCCCCATCTGGCCGCGACCCACCGCGCTCACGATCCCCAGTGTCACGGTGGAGTTGAGCCCAAAAGGGTTGCCAACCGCCAAAACATACTCACCGACTTGCAGGTTTGACGCATCACCCCAGCTCACGGTCGGAAGATGGCCGGCATTGATCTTGATCACGGCAAGGTCACTCTTTGGATCCACTCCGATAATCTTGCCCTTAAATTCCCGTTTGTCTGGAAGTGTAACGTTGACCTCACGAGCCTGGGCAATCACATGATGATTCGTCACAATATAACCATCCGATGAAATGACGACGCCGGATCCCTGTCCTCTCCGAGGCGCTCGATGATCAGACGAGTCTCCTGGTCGCCGGCCACGAGGTCCGAAGGGTGTCCCAAAGAATTCTTCCATTCGCTCTCGTAGCTCGTCTGGAACGGAGGAGCCGTCCGTCACATTCTCCATCATGACTGTCGAAATGTTCACAACCGCCGGAGTAACTCGCTTGGCAACGTCTGTAAAACCTGTCGCCGGCGGAACAATGGCGGCAGACGCGATGGTCTGTGACGGGGTATTGGAGGCATAGGATACAGGGAGTGACTGGCCACCCCATAGTAGAACCCCACTCAGAAGTCCAACTCCAAGGATAGAACCGACTGTAGGATACGGATGCGATGACATGATGCCCTCCTTCATCACGCTTCGGATCACATGCTTGAGACGACTCGAACTCATCAGCGCACGACCTGCGTTCAGCATCGAGTACTAGAACTACCAGGCCGTGATGAGAGGGAGATTAATCGAGGATTAAACCTGGCTAAGCTGGAAGCGTCACAAGCGGCAACACAACCGTAAAAGTCGATCCCTGCCCAAGCTCGCTCTTGACCTCAACCCGTCCCTTATGGAGATCGGCGATCCAGGCGCAAATGGCAAGCCCAAGCCCTGTTCCCTTCTTTGTGTGAGAACGAGCCACATCGGTGCGGAAAAACCGTTGGAAAATCTTCTTGTGGTCGGCTGCAGCAATGCCGATACCATGGTCGGTAATGGAAAGCCGTGCTTCCTGTCCGTCTTTCAATAATGAAATCTCAACTTTGCCACCAGGGTTCGAATACTTCATCGCGTTCTCAACCAGATTGAGCAACAATTCACGAAGCCGCAAGTCATCCCCTTGAACCATGACCGGCATGACGGTTCCCAGCACTACTTCGATTTGTCGTTCATGTCCCAGCAATTTCGCCTGGCGATGGACGTCTTCCACCAACGCCTGCAGGGACACCGGCATGGACTCCACCTTCACCTCCCCCATATCAGCACGGGAGAGAAACAACAGTTCATCTACGATGCGAGTCATCCGATCAATCTCTTCAAGATTGCTCTCCAGCACAGCCTTGTAATCTTCGAGCGGGCGTGATTTCCTCAGCACCAGATCCGTTTCCCCCTTCATCACGGTCAGAGGGGTTCTCAACTCATGCGACGCGTCGCTGGTAAATTGACGGATTTGGCGAAACGAGGCATCCAACCGGCCGATCATGTTGTTAAAGGTGGCCGCCAGCCGCCCGATTTCATCCTGAGCCCCTGGCATACTCAGCCGCTGACTCAGATCGCCTGCGGCAATCCGCTGCGCAGCCAATGTAATCTTATCGACCGGGCGGAGCGCCCGCCCGGCTAGAAACCAACCACCAGCGAGCGACACGGCCAACGCAATCGGGATCGCCACCACAGCCAGGACGAGGAAGCGATGAAGGGTCTCTCCGACTGACTCCATCGACGTCCCGACCTGCACGATGTACAACAGATTGCCTCGGTACATGATCGGCATGGAAATCAATCGCAAGGGAGGCTCCTTGGGATACTTGGCCGATTCATAAATGCTCTGTCCGGCGAACGCGGCGTCGAGAGCCGTCCGGCTCAGCGGAACCTCGTGTTGTTTGATGTTCGGGGAGCGAATGGTGATGGTGCCGGAAGGGCTGAAGATCTGAAAGAATTTATCGATTCGCGTGAGCTCCGGAAACTGAGAGAGCAGTTCCTCTTCATCTATCAGTGGCAAAAACCCGTGCGTTTCGAGCGAACGTACGGCCGTCGTCGCCGTGTCTTCCAATGATTCATCGACGGTGTCGCGGAGACTTCTCGCCGTAATGGCATAGAGAACCACGGAGAACAGGATCAAGACCAGAGCGAGTACGGTCCCGTACCAGAGGGTCAACCGGACACGTAGCGGCATCAGTCACCTCCTGGTCTATGAGGGTACATGAGAACCGCAGAGCAACCCCGGTACCCGTATCGGACTACCGCAGTAACAGCGTGGGCTAGGACCACAAGTCTCTGCATCCGGCTACTCAGCCTTCAGCATGTATCCACTTCCGCGGATTGTATGAATCAGTTTTCTCGTCCGACCTCGATCGATCTTGTTCCGGAGATAGTTCACATAGACGTCGATGACATTCGTAAACGTGTCGAAATCTTGATTCCAGACGTGCTCAGAAATCATCGGCCGGGTCAGTACTCGACCGGTGTGACGCATCAAGTATTCCAGCAAGGCATATTCTTTCAGGGTCAGATCGATCCGTTGCCCGCCTCGTGTCACCTCACGGGTCGCCGGGTTGAGCATCAAGTCATCGACTTGGAGCACACCCGGACTTTCTGTTGTCCCACGGCGCAATAAGGCACGAACCCGCGCCAGCAGCTCATCGATGGCAAACGGCTTCGTGAGATAGTCGTCCGCACCGGCATCCAGGCCTTTGACTCTTTGATCGATCTGCGATTGAGCGGACAGAATCAGCACCGGCGTCTGAATCCGTTCACGACGAAGATTCTTGAGCACATCCAACCCGGACATCCCCGGCAACATGACGTCGACCACCAGGAGATCATAGTCGGTCGCCAATGCCATCTCTAACCCCTTGGCCCCGTCTTCGCAGAGATCGACGGCGTAGCTTTCTTCTTCCAGCGCCCGCTTAATAAAGCAACCGACTTTGGTTTCGTCTTCAAGAACAAGCACCCGCATACCCACTCCCACAAAGATGAATCAGGAGGTGATTATACCAAACGACGCACCATGAATCTCGGAACCCGAGAAAGCTGAGGAGAAGTCCGATTCACCGGTCTCGAGAGGCTCAGAACGATAGGTATGTCCAGCGATCTCTGACGCACTCCGCTAGGTGGAGTCGCCGGGAAAGGTCTGTTCCAACGAGGTAATCATCGGTTTCCCCTCGCGGATAGTGAAGACCATGGTTTCTTCGCCTTCTGCTTTGAATTCATGATTAGCTGGTCGAAGGGTCTCCATGGATTTAAATGACACCTTGGCGCTTCGTTCATCCGAAGACAACGAGACCGACGTATTGGTGCGCGTGAAATCATTGGCGCTTGGGAAGGCAAATGCCATGGCCAAGGTCTTGCGATAGTCCGACCGGGTCAGCAAGGCGGTTTGCTGTTGTGGCCCCTGCTTCAGATGGATCGTGATCGTTGCATCATGCGAAATGTAACGGAGGACGCCCTCGACATCTTTTCTGCGGACGGCATCGTCGAGGGCTCCGAGAAGCCGGTCGATTCCTTCTCGAGTGAGGCGCACATCCGCCATCCCGGAATTCGATGGATGCTCTGCCAGGGAGCCGGTCGGCTGAGTAGGAGAGACCAAGAAGCTGGTCGAGAGCCGCTGGCCGTTGAAGATCATGTATCCGCCCACAGCCAGGACGCCGAGGGTCAGCGTGAGGACGAGGGCCATCCCCTTCAAGGAGCGACCAGTGGCTGGCTTTTCAGGATCCTGACTGGAGCTTCGACTTGTGGAGAGCATGGTCAACGCTCCGGACTTGAGAGACCACCTCACAATAGCGTGAATTCTCCAAAAAGCAACGAAAGAGCGAGGCCATGCATGTTCATGGGGAAATGGAGCGAATAATTTCCAATGGTCGACATGGTCATCATACCTGACCGCCCAGAGCTTGTCTTCGCCGTCATGAACCTTCCCCACAAGAAACGGTTCCGATCCCTTGGAAATGTGGTGATCCCATGGTAGGCTCCCCGGTCAACGCGACGATCAGCCAACCTTGTGTGGGTGGCAGCAGTCTCGACAATCGAACAGAGGGATGGATGACTTCATGAACACTCCGACGTGGCTTCAACCGACCGACGACTTTGTGCACCGACACCTTGGTCCTACCGATGCGGATATTCAAGAGATGTTGGCCACGTTAGGCCACCAGTCACTTGAGACATTAGTCGATACGACTGTTCCGACTGATATCCGCCTTCGGCAAGCCCTGGATATTCCCACCGGTGAAGGCGAGCAAGCCGTTCTCGCTCGACTCCAAGGTATCGCGGCCCAGAATAAGGTCTATCGGTCGCTGATAGGCATGGGGTACTACGACTGCGTCACGCCCGGGGTGATTCAACGGAATATTCTCGAAAATCCGGCGTGGTACACACAGTACACTCCGTATCAAGCTGAAATCTCACAAGGCCGCTTGGAAGCTCTCGTCACCTTTCAGACCATGGTTGGGGACCTGACCGGTCTACCGCTGGCCAATGCATCTCTATTAGATGAAGCGACGGCGGCCGCGGAAGCGATGGCCATGTGCTACGCGATCGCCCGCCACGCTGGTCAGGAACGTCCCGAATTCTTCGTGTCGCGCGATTGCCATCCCCAAACCTTCGCCGTGCTGCAGACGAGGGCTGAACCTCTGGGCATCACCCTCAAGACCGGAGTCCCATCAGCTGCTGATTGTGCTCGCCCCGAGCTATGCGGCATACTCTTGCAGTACCCTGCCACGGACGGTTATGTGGGTGATTTCAGTGCATTGGTGACTCAGGCTCATGAGGCCGGGGTTCTGGTCGTTGTGGCCACTGATCTGCTCGCTCTCACGATCCTCCGTTCGCCCGGAGAATTCGGCGCCGATATCGCCGTTGGCTCGACTCAACGGTTCGGCGTCCCGATCGGTTTCGGGGGACCCCATGCCGCATTTCTGGCGACCAAGGAAGAGTTCAAGCGGCAGATCCCTGGTCGACTCGTGGGCGTCTCCAAAGACATCACCGGCAAGCCAGCCATCCGGCTTTCTCTTCAAACACGCGAGCAGCACATCAGGCGGGAGAAGGCCACGAGTAACATCTGCACCGCCCAGGTCTTGCTGGCGGTGATGGCAGCCATGTTCGCGGTCTACCACGGACCGGATGGGTTACGCCGCATTGCCGAACGAGTCCATGGTCTGACGCTATTGCTCGCGGAGGGGCTGCGCCGTCTGGGCTTCGAGGTGTTACCCAAGGTCTTTTTCGATACGATTCGAGTACCGGCATCCAAACCCCAGGCCGAGCAGATCATCGCGAGGGCGGAAGGACAAGGAGTCAATTTCCGACAGTACGACGACGGTTCCATCGGGCTATCGCTCGACGAAGTCAGCTCAGAACAGGAGGTGCTCCGCCTCCTGCAGATCTTCGTCGGCCATGACCAATTGCCCTTCCGCCTCGCTGACCTTGCCTCCACCATCGACCTGACTTACCCCACGCCATTGATGAGGATCAGTCCCTATCTCACACATGAGGTGTTCCATCGCTATCACTCTGAGCACGAAATGCTCCGCTATCTCTATCGACTGCAGGCGCGAGACCTCTCACTCGTGCACTCGATGATCCCGCTGGGCTCCTGCACGATGAAGCTCAATGCCACATCAGAAATGCTCCCGGTAAGTTGGCCGGAATTTGCCCGTCTGCATCCATTTGCCCCAGGTGATCAAACCCGTGGCTATCAAACCCTGTTTCGTCAACTGGAGGGCTGGTTGGCCGAGATTGCAGGATTTTCGGCTTTCTCGCTTCAACCGAATGCAGGCTCCCAGGGCGAATACTCTGGCTTGATGGTGATCCGCGCATACCACCGGTCAAAGGGTGAGGGACACCGTGATGTCTGTTTGATCCCGGTCTCAGCCCATGGAACGAATCCGGCCACCGCCGCCATGGTGGGCATGACCGTGGTCGTTGTCGCCTGCGATCGAAACGGCAATGTGGATGTCGCGGATCTGGAAACAAAAGCGGCTCAATACAGAGACCGATTAGCGGCGCTGATGCTGACCTATCCCTCCACCCACGGCGTGTTCGAGGCAAGCGTGCGGCGCATTTGCCAAATCGTCCATACCCACGGGGGACAGGTGTACATCGACGGAGCCAATATGAATGCCATGGTCGGCCTCTGCCGTCTGGGCGACATCGGAGCCGATGTATGCCACCTCAATCTCCATAAGACGTTTTGCATTCCCCATGGCGGCGGTGGGCCGGGCGTGGGACCCATTGGCGTGGCCCGGCACCTGATGCCATTTTTGCCAGGGCATCCAGTGGTCAAGCTCGGTGGTCCACAAACCATCGGCCCCGTGTCAGCGGCACCATTCGGCAGCCCAGGTATTCTTCCGATCTCCTGGACCTATATTGCCATGATGGGACGCGACGGGCTAACGAAGGCAACCCAGGTGGCTATCCTCAATGCCAACTACATGGCCAAACGCCTGGAAAAGCACTTTTCGATCCTGTACCGGGGAGAGTCAGGACTGGTGGCGCATGAATTCATTCTGGACCTGCGGGAATTCAAAGAGAGCGCTGGTGTCGAAGCGATGGATGTGGCCAAACGATTGATGGACTATGGTTTCCATGCGCCGACCGTGTCCTTCCCCGTCGCCGGGACACTCATGGTTGAACCGACGGAGAGCGAATCGAAGCACGAACTCGATCGTCTCTGTGAAGCCCTCATCTTGATCCGGGCCGAGATTCAGGAGATCGCCGAGGGTCGCCAACCGCGGACTAATAATGTGCTGAAGAATGCGCCTCATACCGCTGCGAGCGTCACAGCTTCGGAATGGAACCGTCCCTATAGCCGTGAGCAAGCGGCGTTTCCGGCCCCTTGGGTCAAACAGAGCAAGTTCTGGCCGAGTGTCAGCCGCATCGACGAGGCCTACGGCGACCGCCATCTTGTCTGCAGCTGTCCGCCGATTGAAAGCTATCAATCGTAGTGGTGAGGCTTCTAGTCCGCTCGCCCTGAGCTTGTCGAAGGGCGAGCAATTCCGTTCATGGTTCGACGAGCTCACCACGAACGCATGTGCTGGACGCTGCACCAGCACGAGTCGCTGGCACCCACCCGGCTGGACCGTTCGCTCCTTGCTATACCCTGGTTCCTCCATACCCGATTTTCATCACCCGCAGTACAGTACCGTAAACAGATTGCGAAGGAGGTGTTGGCATGACCGACATTGGACGTCGAGGCTTTCTGGTCAGGACCGGCTTAGCACTAGGCGCAGCAGTGCTTGCTGGAGCCCATCCTCGTGCACTTGCCAGCCAATCGTCCCCACAGGGCAAGCTGGAGAGTTGGGAGAACATCCGGGCACAGTTTCCCCTCTCTCCACAGCTTATCCACCTCGCCACGTTTTTTCTGGCGTCCCATCCCACCCAGGTGCGAGAGGCAATCGAACGCCACCGAGCCGGCCTGGATGCGGATCCCATCGGCTATTGGTTTGAACAGGAGGAAAAACAGGAGGCGAAGGTCCTTCAGGCTGCGGCTGATTATCTGGGAGGCAGTGCCACCGATATCGCCTTGACCGACAGCACGACGATGGGGCTGGGCCTACTCTATGGCGGCTTGCAGCTTCAGGCTGGGCAGGAAATCCTCACGACAACTCACGATCATTACTCAACTGAAACTGCCCTGCGGCTTCGCGCTGAACGGACGGGTGCCAAGGTACGTCAAATCCCCCTCTACCGATCGCTTAAGACCGTCTCCCGCGACGAGATCGTCAATTCCCTAGCAAAGGGCATCTCTCCTACAACCCGCGTTGTCGCAGTCACCTGGGTCCATTCCAGCACAGGTCTCAAACTCCCGATTCATGAGATGGCGTTGGCCATCCAATCCATCAATCGTTCCCGAGACAAACAGGATTGGATCATCTTCTGCGTAGACGGCGTGCATGCATTGGGCGTTGAGGATTTCAACGTTAAGGAGCTTGGCTGCGATTTTTTGGTGGCCGGGACCCATAAGTGGATGTTCGGTCCACGTGGAACTGGTCTGGTTTGGGGCCATCCCAAGGCCTGGCCGATTGCCCAGCCGACGATCCCAACGTTCAGCAGTCAGGCCTATGACCTCTGGATGGAGAACAAATCGTCAAAGGATCTCCCTCAGTCAGTCCACATGACTCCGGGCGGGTTCCACTCATTTGAACATCGCTGGGCATTGGATGAAGCCTGCACATTTCATCAATCCATCGGGAAGGGTCGAGTGACACAGCGCATCCATGAATTGAACCAGCAGCTGAAGCAAGGTTTAGCCACCATGCCGCATGTGACGCTGCACACACCGATGTCGCAGGACCTCTCGGCTGGAATCGTGTGCTTTGACGTGGCCGGCGTGGCGCCTCGGGCCGTTGTGGAAAAGCTCCGTCAACGCGGTATTGTCGGCAGTGTCACACCCTATGCGACGAAGTACGTGAGACTCGCGCCGAGCCTCATCAACTCACCGACTGAAATCGAGAAGACGTTGGGAGAGATCAAAAAGCTGAGGGCGCCCTAGGGTCGGGGCCAGAAAGCCGTTCGTGGTTCGACAGGCTCACCACGAACGGAGGCTCAGCGGAAGGAATCGGAGCAAAGGGTAAAAGAACAAAGGGCAAAGGGCAAAGGATTAGGGCTCAAGGTCCTGGGCAAGACGGAAGCCGATACCGCTGAGCCGGTCGTCGGGGAAAACCCTGAGCCGGTATGATACACGCAGGAGCTCCGGAAGGAAGTTGTACCAGGACACGCCCCGGATCACGCGCACGCCGCCCTTTTCTTCATACCAGTCCGCGCACCACTCCCAGACGTTTCCGGCCATGTCGTAGCAGCCGTATGGACTGACCCCCTCGGGATACTGGGTCACGGGAGTGGTACGGTGAA
>JAOUGT010000040.1 GCA_029865485.1 Nitrospira sp. | reverse complement strand
ACTTTCAATATACACCGCACCATTGTCGATATACCATCATTGCACCTTGCACTTTGCCGGCATTGCTTTTAAGATGCCGCCGATTCCCAGCCTGACTGGTCAGAGCATTACGACCGTCGCATTTACTGCAATACACCTTCATCAGGTGTTTCATGCCAAGGACACCTATCGGGCCAGGTGATAGGAAACAGCAGCAGAAGCAGGAGAAAAGTCTTCAGCGGCGCGTCTTACAACATCTGAAACACCACGAGCCTAAGCACTATGACAATCTCTCTCTTCTGTTTGATCCACACAGAACGGGAGCCACCATCCTAGCCATCCAAGCTCTCACAAAACGGCGCTATGTCAAGACCGGCCGGGACAGAATGGTCCAGATTACCAAGGCAGGATTGCGGCGCCTTGAAGAGCAGGACCTATGAGCGGAGCCGAGTGATTCCGGTTTAATTACCCCCTGTCATGAAGGCGAAAACGAGTAGAGTGGCTACAGCAAGACCAGTCGCGATCAGCAAGATAGGCGGATCATCCCCGATAATGACTTGAATTGACCTTAGCCTGCTTCGGATCGGCGATCCGCTAGGAAGATCCCTAGCCACAAGCCGGATGATTGACGGCATGGGGATGACCCGGGGATGACGCATTAGCTGGGATAGCGTAATCTGGTTCTGCCTCTTACTCCAAAATAAGCAATGGGAAGGATACAAGATGATTCATTCGCTTATAGTTGTTCTCTTACTTGGTGGAATCTGGACACAAGAGGCATCGGCTAACCCCGCCCATGGCCGGTTACAGCAGATGACACCGGGAGAACGGAACACTGTTTTTGCCAAGTTTATTCAAGGCAGTGGACAACGCTGTGACTCCGTGACACGAAACCTCTTCCAGGGGTCGACGAAGTCGGGTGATGCGATTTGGAATGTGACTTGTCGCAACGGCCAGATGTTTGCTGTCTTGATCTATAACGACGCCAAAGGGTCCTCAAAGATCCTAAGCTGTGCAACGCTGAAGGCTATAACCGCAGGCGACTGTTATAAGAAAGTTCTACGAGAGTGACTTACACGACGCACCTGCGCCATCCTTCACCCGTTGCACTTGGAACTTAAGACCGCCCCGTGAAAGCCTGAGCTTGGACCCAGCTCAGGGTCAGTCGTTACGAACCATGGCGCGAGGTCTTGGAGCTCGCCCATGCCGGCGGCTCATCAGGCGACACCGCGCTTCGTTGTGCCACTAGCTCCACCCCCACGACTCTTCGGTCTTTCTTTTGGTGACCCGCCTGATCGGATGAATGTAAGAGGAATAGTTTACGCTTTTTTGCAGAAGCAGATCTCGCGTACAATGCCGTCCTGCCGGCGCCACAATCGGCTCGACCATTCAACCACGTGGCCAGGCGAATCATTTTCACGGAGACGACCATGCCTAAGAAAATGTCCCCTCCAGAACTCATGCGCAATCTCGCTATCGGACACTGGGTTGCTCGCCTGATCCATGTCGCCGCAAAGCTCGGACTGGCGGATCTGCTTCGAAAAGGACCTCGGAGCGTCGAGGACTTAGCGAAAGCCGTAGACGTGAAGCCAGAGCCGCTCTACCGAATCCTCCGTGCCCTGGCAAGCGTGGGGATCTTCATCGAGGCCAAAGGCCGACGGTTCAAACTGACACCGCTCGCGGCAACACTTCAGACAGGTGTTCCAGGATCCATGCGTGCCTGGGCCGTGATGATTAATGAACCGTGGGGCTGGGACTCCTGGAAGGAGCTGCTCTATGGGGCAACAACAGGCGAGATGCCGTTTTTGAAGGCTCACGGGATGCCGATCTTTGAGTATCTGGAAAAGCGCCCTGCCGATCTCCAAGTATTCGGCGAATCGATGACGAGTATCTCCCAAATCGAAAACCCCGCCGTGGCGGCCGCCTACAAGTTCTCGGGGATCCGAACGCTCGTCGACGTCGCCGGCGGACATGGAAGCCTCCTGGCGACGATCCTCAAGGCCAATCCTCGACTCCAAGGCATCCTCTTCGACCGAAGCCCCGTCATCGCTCGTGCGGAACACGAGCGACATATGGCGGCGAAGGACATCAAGAAACGCTGCAGGCTAGACGCGGGGGACTTCTTCGAGGCCGTGCCCACGGGCGGCGATGCCTATATCATGAAGTACATCCTGCACGATTGGAATGATGAAGCCTGCATCAAGATCCTCACCAACTGCCGCGCAGCCATGCATGAGAAGGGGAAGGTGTTGGTCGTCGACAACGTCATTGCCCCCGGTAACAATCCCAGCTGGGGAAAGCTCCTCGACATTCAAATGCTCATCATCGGTGGACGCGAACGGACGAAAGAAGAATTTGCGGCGCTGTTTGCGGCAGCTCGATTAAAACTCACGAGAGTCATACCCACAACCTGTTCGCTGAGCATCGTTGAGGGAGTCCCGGTATAGAAGGAGACAGCTGCCCTGAGAAGCACTCCTCCTCAGGCCATCACAAATTGTCGCTGCGGGGATACCCCTACCTAGCGCTCAGTTCTACGACACGCTCACTCATACCACCACCCTATCAGGCGTTGCCTTCTTCCTTGGGGCACTGGATAAACACCAGAATACGCTTAGCCGTCACTCGTTGATTGAACTGCGCACATCGTCCGTATTGCAATTGTGGCACATGGACATACTCTGCTGAAACGTTGCCTCGCTTAGTCTTCTCCTAATTGTTCTTGCACCGTTCATAGAACAATCGCGCCCGAAGTACACCCGTCTTACCGAAATGCTGTGTCTGTAAGATTTTGATGTGAGAGCTGACTACAGCCCATGTCGTTGAATGCACCCTTAACCAAAGGAGATCGATCATGAGGCAGACAACAATCGGCACCCACTTGCAGAATAATCGCAATGGTGTGAAGGCTTCTCTGGCGGCAGCACTGGTGCTGACCTTCGCCGGATCAAGTCATGCGGCAGACCTTCCAGCACCACTCTCCGGCAAAGCTTCCGACGCGTTGGTCACGCTGGCCACCACAGGCAATCCGGATCCGTTGCATACCGAGCTGGGCGGCACAGTGATTTCGTCTGAAGACCTGCAGAAACAGGCGAACGCCTCGATGAAGTTGCACAAGGATGAACACCTGGCACCGAAGGCGCTCGTGACTCCGACGGGGGAGATCTACGCGATGGTCGCGCCCACGATCACGAAAGACAACTTCATTCTGGCTGATCGTCAAGGGAATGTGCATCGCGTCGATGTCGGCGACTCTGAAGGCCATCGTATGCCGTTCGTGGTGGAGACCGTCGTGGCCGACGGGGGCACTCCCTGGTATGTCGAGTTCTGGCGCTGGATTACCTTTCAATAGCGATTGAACCCTTCCACGACCGGATGCACTGCCCAGGACAAGGAGTGACACACATGCGACAGACTTCGAGCTCTCGGACAACTCACCACTGGGGTTTGGTCAGGCTTATGACCGGCCTGCTCTTGCTCAGTGGCTGTGCATCAGGGTCCACCACCCTTTCGCCACCGACTCCATTTACCCCGGTGCCGGTGGATTTCACCCATACCTGGACCAAAGGCACCCATCCGTTTACCGGAGCAGCGGTGATCGACATCGACGGCGATGGAACATTCGAGATCTTTGTCGGCGGTGGTGCAGGCCAGCGTGACGCCTTACTCAGCTATCGTGGTGGCCGGCTGGTGAATATTGAACCAGGCACGGGGCTTTCGAACGACAGCACCACCTACGGAAGCACGGCGATCGATCTCGATGCCGACGGGGATACTGATTTACTCGTGGCGCGGGAAGACGGCGTGTTCCTCTATCTCAATGACAGGGGACGGTTTCAGGAACGACGGATTCCCGTGGATCTGCCTGTGAACTCCGTGCCGTTCAGCATCGCCGTCGCGGATATCGACCACGACGGCGATGGCGATCTGTATGTGAGCCTGTTCGTCAATGCAAAAGCCTTTCGCAGCGCAACCTTTAACGACCCCACCCATGCCAAGCCAAATCGGATGCTCCTGAACAACGGCGACCTCACCTTTACCGACATTACCGACTCCTCCGGCACCGCGAGCAAACAGAACACCTTTCTCTCCGTATTTGTCGATCTAGACTCCGACGGCTGGCAAGATCTAGTCGTGGCCCAGAATACCGGTGCGGTTGAAATCTTCCGTAACATGAAGGACCGCACATTTCAGCCGATCGCCGTCAGCTCGATCTTTGGGTTTTGGATGGGCTTGGCCGTCGCCGATATCGATAAAGATGGCGATCAGGATCTCTTCTTCACTAATGTCGGAACATCGATTCCGCTCTTCCTGACCACTGGAGACCTCCGAAAAGACCAACGGCACACACACGACTGGATGCTCTTGCGCAATGATGGGAACTTCCGCTTTACCGATGTGACCGATACCTATGGCCTATCTGGCGAAGGGTTCGCCTGGGGCGCCGTCTTCGAAGATCTCAACCTCGATGGTCAGCTGGACCTCTTGGTGGCCCAGAACTACATCAAGTGGCCGGTGCACAAGTGGCTCAAACTCTCCGGACGCACCGCGCTGCAATCAACCAAGTACGGCCGGCCGGTCTTTCAGCATGCCCCAGCCCTCGGACTGGAGAATCCCTATTTCGGCCAAGCACCGGTGATCCTGGATCTCGATGGCGACGGCAAGCAAGATCTCCTGTGGCTCAATATCAACGGGCCGGCGCGGGCGTTCCTCAATACGACTCGAGCCAACTATCTCACCATTGTCGTTCCCGATACGGTAGCAGCCATCGGGACCCGGATCACCCTCGAAACGGACAACGAGAAGAGTGATACGCGTGCCGTGATCGGCACCGTCGGCATGCTGACCGATCAAACGCCAGAGCTGAGCTTCGGTCTGGGTGATCGCGATCGGATAGCGCGTGTCGTCATTCAACACCCAAACGGGCACACCACAGTGATTCCCACCCCACCGATCAACAGCAAGATCCGTCTCCAGTGATGACTAACATATGAACCAGTATCTCGACATAGAAACCGACAGGATCAGCAACAAGACAGAGCATTCACCCGATGGCGCGGAGGGCTGTCATGCTAACCTTCCTGCTTGTGGCCCTTATCCCGCCTTGATCCCCACCGCACAGGCGACAGAATCCGACGTCATCGATTTGATTTCGAGATGGGTCTTGGAAAATCCCGCAGCCTTGAGCCTCTCGACCACGGCATGACCGGCCCTCAGCACGTCCTCGCCTGTAGGCCCCTGCACGCAGGGCTGAAACGCGATGACGATCTTTCCACCAGGATGCATCAGCCACTGGACTCTTCTCAACACGTCGTCAGGACTGTCCCAATAGTGAAAGACATTGACCATGAGACACTTATCATAGCGATCGTGACCGGGAGGAAGGTCGAACACTGAGGCGAGCCGTAACTGAACTCGGCCCTGCTCAATCGCAGCGGCATTGCGCTTCTTTGCCTGTTGGACCATCACCTCTGAATGATCAATGCCCACAACCTGCCCGCTGGTGACTACCTTGCTCACAAGCGCGAGAGCAACTCCCGGCCCGCAACCGATTTCCAACACACGATCCGTAGGCTGAAGCTCCAACAGCGTCACCGCCCAGGCATTTCGTTCTCGGTTGGATGACCGATGTGCCATGAGCCACCCGGCCAGCCTCCCTCTCAGACCCGTCGGCTTCTCAGACCGCGAACGCACCGGTTGGGTGGCTTGCTCCTGGGTACGTTGCTCAACCACCTCATCAACCTGGCTGACCTGGACGTGCTGCACTTCCGTTTGCATGATAACCTCGTCAGTTCAATCCGTACTCATTACCGCTGCATCCTGCCGTCATCGAGTGGGTCTCAAGTCCACCGGTCTTACTGTGGGTGAAAAACCCTATTGACCCAAACTACACCAGTAGACTTCACACATTCAAACCGGTATTTGTCACCTCGTTAAAGACAGGCGGCTTCCGAGAACGGCGAGATCTCAGCCTGTTCCGAGTGCTGCCCTGTTCGATCGGAAGAGGAAGTGCACCCCGTACAGACAGCTTCCTGTCGCAGTGGGAATCACGAACAAATTCAAGTAAGATAGGGAGTCATTAACCATCCGGAGGATCTATGCGGTATGTGCTGCAACTGTTGGTCGTAATCCTGGTGTGGGGAAATAGTGGGGTCGTGAACGCACTCGATTCCGGAAGCCGGGAATCGTTACGGGGATTGTTCGGACTGGGGCTGGTCATTGAGGACGTGAGTCCCGATGCTTCGGCCGACGGGCTTTCCCAGGAAACGCTCCGCTCAACGATCGAGCAAGCCCTTCGTTCAAAGGGCATCC
This sequence comes from Nitrospira sp., assembly GCA_029865485.1. Taxonomy (GTDB): domain Bacteria; phylum Nitrospirota; class Nitrospiria; order Nitrospirales; family Nitrospiraceae; genus Nitrospira_D. The sequence goes on along the minus strand of JAOUGT010000040.1, from coordinate 13,220 downwards.
GGCTCCTCACCGAACGAACTCGTTCAGGCTCATCCCCATACCTCTACGTCAACGTCAATACCCTCAAGGAAGAGCTCGGGCTGTACGCCTATACCGTCACGGTGGATCTCAAGCAACTGGTCGGGTTGCTGTCGATAAAGAACAAGAAAACATGGGGAACCACATGGTCAGCCAGTGTGATCGGTATGGTGCGGCAGGAGAATGTGAATCAAATCATCGCGGATGCGGTCGAACCGCTGATCAAAGACTTTGTTGACGATTTTCTCGCGGCAAATCCCCGGTAGCAGCTCGACGTTTGTCGATGAACGATCGCCATCTCATAGACCGTCACCCCCCTCGATCCCGTTCACTACGAGGGCTTGCGGATCAGACGATCGCGCCGCGTCCCTTTCCCATCAGTTCACACCACAACGGGGCCGCAGGCACAAACCCGTTGTTTCCTTGCTCGGCTCGAGACCCTCAGATAGACTTTTTGCACGACCATGGCACGAGCACGCGCAGGGGAACAACAACGCCCGAGACCCAAGACCGACCTTCTCGAAGAGCTCTCGCTCGGTATCAATAAGTTTCAGGAACTGCTGGCGGCCATCCATGATTTCAGTCAAGACGGCTTCCCCTACCGTGATGCGGCCCGCAGCAAAGCGGAGCTGAAGTTTCGAGAGAACTTGCGCCAGACGTTCGGCGAACGCTCGCAGGAATTCCACACATACCGGAATTTCAAGATTCGCACTGGGGACAAGGGGGAGATCGCCCAGAGCCTCGTCGTCATTAAGGGGTTGATTCAGACCCTGGAAGACCGAAAGCTTGAACTGCTCGGGCTAAAACCACCGGTCACAACCGACTCCACACCGAAACCAACTCCTCGCCCCGCGGCGCACTTGGAACTCGTTTCACCTCCGTCACCGACGCCCGAGACAACGCAAATACCGCCGCCGCCAACACCCAGCACAGTCGCTGACGTCGCGCCACCCGCTCTGGAATCCTCGATTCCCTCCATCGCCCCGACGCTGCCACGACAACCAACGATCGAGCCGACAAGCCAACGGCCAACACCGATACCGAGTCCAATCCAAACGCCTCCAACGCCTGCTCCCAGTGGACAGCCGATACCAACTTTCGCTTCCCTCACATCAGCACCGCTGACCGCTCCCGAACCAGCAATGCCAACACCTCCGCTCAGGCCGATACCGGCTCCTCTACCGACTCCAAAACCGCCCATTGCAGCGATCGCCCCTCCGCCGCACCCCATGCCCACATCAGTGCCCCCCCCCCTTCCGATCACAGCATCATCTCCATCGCTTCCTCCCGTTCCATTGCCGGCTGACAAGCCAATGGAAGCGGCTCACACGCCGGCTGCACCTCTCTCGCCTGCGCCAGCATCCTCTCCCTCCCTCTCGACGCACATCAAGGATCCAACTTCAGGGACAAGCCGACAGGAAACACCGTCACCAATATCGCCTCTTGCGGGACACGCTCCGTACATGCTTGCGGCGGACAATCCGACGATCACCCTGAGCATTTCACCCACACAGGAAGCCATACGTGACGCCGACTCACTCGTACTCATTCGGAAAGTCTGTCAGCGTTTTCACTCGGTCGTTCGCCAGCTCCGCCTTCGAAAGGACTATCGCCCAACGATCGAAGTCGATGACGAGTACGACCTACAGGATCTCTTGTGTGCCTTGCTGAAAGTGGAGTTCGATGAGGTGGCGACCGATGAATGGACGCCACCCTACACGGGAGGCGCCTCGCGGACCACCCTGTTAGTGAATCGCGATCAGATTGCCATCGTCGCGAAGAAGACCGGACCAGGACTGACGACGAAGGAACTGACGGACCAGGTCCTGGCGGACGCAGCGTATTATCGGACTCAAGGTCGCTGCTCCACCCTTTTCTGTTTTGTCTACGATCCGGAAGGCCGCATCGGAAGCCCGAAACGGCTCGAAACCACCTTAACCAGCGTCAGCGAGCACTGTCGGATCGAGGTGCTTGTTGCGCCAAAGTGAGACCATGGCAAAACCAAACCTCAAAGCCATCCCGTCCGCGGCCTCAGCCTCCAAAACCACGCCCCGTAAGCCAACGTTGACAGGGCAAGCCGGCTTTGCTATAAAGCAGCCCACTCCTGGATCAGTTCCGCACACTATTCATGGGCCGGAACCAGGAGATCACGGGATGTCAAATCGGGCGTACGTTCTGATCAACGTGACGCCGGGGATGACGGCAGCGGTCGTCAAAACACTAGGGGAAATTAAAGAGCTCAAGACGATTGATCCCTGTTGGGGTAATCCGGATATCATTGCCGTCGCTGATATCCCAGACCAGGACGCATTGACTCAACTTGTGCTGAGCCGGATCCACAGCATCGAAGGAGTGACGCAGACCGATACTCACCTTGTCTACCGTCTGAAGGAGGCCAGATCAAAATGATCCGAATGGACTACCTCGCTATTGTCGCCCTTGCAGCTGTTACGTTTGGATGTGCCGGTGTTCAGACCCCAGTGGAACCTGACGTTGTTGATATCACGCTGCCTGCTTCTGCAGACCGGGTGAAAGCGGCTGTGACGAAGGTGCTCGCAGAAGATGATTATTGCTGCGTGGAATGGAAGGACGGCTCTCAGCTCCAGACAGGCTATAGAGGTGAACAGCCGAGCATCTGGGATTGGCTCGTCAGGGGACGGTATGGTGTGGTCAGGAGCCGTGCAGAAGCGTCCGTGACGCCGCAGACCGATCAGAGTTCACATCTCCGTCTACAAGTTTCGTCAGAGGGCAAGCAAACGTTTTTCGATAGCTGGGGTCCCACAGCCCCGCAGGTCCCACAAAGTGCACAAAATAAACTACGCCTCATCAAGAACGAGTTAAAAATCGTCCAGACGACCTACACCACCGAAACGTTTTATGGCGCAAAATAGTCCTGACGCAATTCCTTCATGAAAAGGCGCCACGGCCTAACGGTCGTGGCGCCTTTTTTCTGTGGCGTAACGACCTCTCACACGCACCTACTTAGTCAGCTCGTCAGACAGGTTCTTTCTCTGTTCCCTCTATTTCTTCTCCAAGGTCCAGACCAAACCGTTCGGCCATCCGATAGAGGGTGCGCCGATCGATGCCGAGGATCTTTGCCGCTTTCACCTTATTCCCTTTGGTCTCCTTGAGCACACGAATCAAATGACGCTTCTCCACTTCCTCTAAGGTGAGATAGACATCATCGAGGCCGTCGGTGTGCGACACCCGTGTGGCAGCATCTGCCGTGGCACCGTGGCGAATGACTTCGGGAAGATCCTCCGGCGTCAACAGTGGCCCATGACTGAGAGAGACTGCGCGTTCAATCGCATTCTCCAGCTCACGCACGTTGCCCGGCCACCGATATTGGGCCAAGAGCGCCATAGTTTCCGGCAGGACTCCCCGCACGGCATGGCCGGTGCCCGTGGCGCACTTCTGGAGGAAGTGGTGCACCAGCATCGGAATATCTTCACGCCGTTCCACGAGCGACGGCAATGTGATCGGCACCACTTTCAGGCGATAGAACAGATCGTCCCGAAACTTTCCTTCTTTCACCAACTGCTCCAGATCGCGGTTGGTTGCGGCGATAATTCGAACATCGACTTTGGTGGATGTCGTACTCCCGACTCGCCGGACCTCTTGATCTTGCATCACCCGCAACAACTTCACTTGCAAGGCCTGTCCAAGCTCCCCGATTTCGTCGAGAAATAACGTCCCTCCGTTAGCCGACTCAAAGAGCCCGACCTTGGTCCCTACCGCCCCGGTAAACGCACCCTTCTCGTATCCAAACATTTCCGACTCCAGCAACGTATCCGGCAATGCGCCGCAATTGACTGGAATGAAGGGTTTATCCCGGCGAGGACCATTCGTATGAATCGCCCGAGCGATCAGTTCTTTACCGGTCCCGCTTTCTCCCTGCAGCAACACGGTGCTCTTACTCTCCGCCACCCGGGCGACCAACTTGTACACCTCCAACATCGCCGTGCTGCTGCCGACCAGCGGAGACCATTCGCCCTTGCTCTTCAACTCCTCACGGAACCGCGCATTTTCTCGAAGCAACCGGCAGTGATCCAGCCCCCGCTTGACGACCAGCTTGATATCTTCCCGCTTAAACGGTTTCGCGAGATAATCGTAGGCCCCTTGCTTGATCGCCTCGATCGCCCCTTCCAATGAGCCGAACGCCGTCAGCACCACCACCGCCGTATTGGGACTCACCCGCTTGAACTCCCGTAAGACCGTGAGCCCATCCACGGCTCCCATGCGAATATCGGTCAGCACCAGATCGACCCGCCCTTCACGCCCCCTAGCGATCACCTCTTCCCCGCTCCCAAACGCCTCGACTTGGTAGCCTTCTTTCTTCAGCGCCTCCGCCAGTAACTCACGGGCAACCGCATCGTCATCGGCCACCAGAATCGTCGCTGAATGCATTATGTCTCCTCCTTCACCGGAACCGGGTCGCGTCGCATTGCCGGTAACGTCAGCGTCACGGTCGTGCCCTGCCCGATCACGCTCCTCAGCACCAAGCCCCCGCCATGAGCCACCACCGATTCGCGGCTTAAGAATAGCCCCAAGCCGGTTCCCTTGCCAACCGCCTTCGTCGTGAAGAACGGCTCGAACGCCTTTTCCAAATCGGCTGCCGGCATCCCACACCCCGTGTCCTGTACCACAATGGTAATCACCATCCGTGACATGCCATCCGCCACGATTCGGCCACGCTCGAGTTCGTCGGCTGACGCCTCACGGCATCCTGCGACAATGGTGACCGTTCCTTGCGCAGGGGTTGCGGCAAGCGCATTCGCCAGAACATTTACCAGTACTTGATGGATCTTTTCCCTGTCTGCCCACACGAATGGAAGGTCTTTGGGAATATCGACGGTCAGCGTGAGGCCTTTTTCGTGAAACGCCGGCTCCATCAGCACCGCCGATGGACTCACCACCTCCTCGACGGACAGCCACTCCGGTTCAGGCTGACGAGGACGGGTCGAGGACAGCAAGTCCTGAATGATCCGCACCACGCGTGCCAGCTGCTCATCAATGACAGCCACCCGCTTCTTCATCTCCGGGGTCACACCTGGCTCCTCAGCCAAGGCCTGCACATGCCAAGCGATTGAGTGAAGCGGCGTCCCGACTTCGTGCGCCACGGAGGCCACCAGCTGTCCGACCGCCGCCAGTCGTTCCGACCGATTCAATTGATCCTTCGCTTGCACCAGTTGCGTATTGGCCTTCAGAAGACTCTCCGTTTCTTTCGCCAAGGCCAGTCGTGCAGCCTCTTCCCTCGCCTTTCGCTCTTCCCAACTCATGCCGAGGTAGGCGACCAGCAACAAGACACTGACGACGACGCTGCGATTGATCAGCGCCGCTTGGAATCGCCCCGGCTTGGTGGGTTGAAGAAGGCCCGAATAGGTTGCAACCACACAGGCCAAGACTGTGACCAACATCATCGTACGATTCCGAAAGGTCGCAACCAGCAAAATCGGCAACACATATCCGTAGGCCACAACGACGTTGGCCGGAGCAAACTGTTCGATGATCAGGATGATCAGAAAACATGCAGCGGCAATGGCCAGTACGAAGCGGTCCCGATGCGTCATGGCTGCCATGTGTTTGCCCTGTCTGACAGGATCACGTCTCTGCATCGAGAGTATCACGACCGTGAGGATTCCTCGACAGCACGACTTACACGAGAGGGCGGGTCAAACGCAACAGGGCTGCAAGCCGTTGGGCGCGAGGGTCTTGAGTCAACTGCTCCACCGTCGCACTCAACTTCCGCGACCAGTTCGGATGCTGATCGACCGTCCCAGGAAGGTTGGTCTGGAGGCGCGCACCGATCATATCTTCAAGATTGGCCAAAACCAGCCAGGCCGGGCTTCTGGCCAGATACTGGTGAATGCACTCTACCAATTCCGGTGTCATGGGCGGCGTGTAGGCCGGATCATCGGAGACCCAAGAAGGCAAAAGGCCTTCCGACTTCAATGCCGTGAGAATCCCGCTTTTCTCTCGCTGTCGTTCCACCCACATCGCCTGACGCGCGTCCTCCGACGGAAACAAACCCAGTGCGGCTCGAGTGTCGATATCCGCTCCATCCCAATACCCCACCAAGGTTGGCAGATCGTGCGTGGTGGCGACCGCGATGGCTTGCGCGGGATAGTGAGCCGGAGACTTCCATCCACCCCAACGTTCTCGCTCAAAATAGAAGACTCGATAGGATAAGACCCCCGCCGGTCCAAGTCGCTCACGCACCCAGTCGGGAACGGTCCCGAGATCTTCGCCGATCACCAGTGCCTGTGCCCGTACACTTTCCAACGCCAGAATCGCCAGCAGCTCGTCATCTCGATAGTACACATAGGTTCCCATCGCAGGGGGAAGTCCACGAGGAATCCAAAACAGTCGAAAGAGCGCCATGACATGGTCGATCCGTATCGCACCTCCGTAGCGAAGATTGTTACGAAGCAACTCAGTAAAATAGCGATACCCGCTCGCGCGCAGGCGCAAGGGGTCGAGCGGAGAGAACCCCCAATTCTGTCCCTCGGGAGCAAAGGCATCGGGCGGGGCCCCACAATCCGCCTTGAAGGCCAGAACCTCTTGATTCACCCACCCATCGGCACCATACCGTTCGCTGCCCAAGGCAAAGTCATGATACAAGCCGATCGGCATCCCCACCTCATGCGTCCGCTTGGCCAGCGCGCGTAATTGCTCAGCCGCCAGCCATTGCAGATATTGAAAAAACCGCACCCGATGCATATGCCGACGGCGAAACGCCTCCACTCCTTGGGATGTCGGTGTTCGATAGGGCTCTGGCCACTCCTCCCAGACAACTGACGTTGACTGCGTCGCGCATTGCTCTTCCTCCAGCGCTTGAAACAGCGCATAGCGTAGAAGCGACTCTCCCTCCCGCCCTGTGAAGTCCTGAAAGTGTCTCCCTCGATCCGTCGTCGGATGTAACTCCGGTTCACCCCCTTCGAAGTTGTCCCGTACAAACGCCCGATAGCACAGTTCAAGCACCTCACGTTTGACTAACCGCACCGCATCATAGTCTACCAACTCACTCTTGCGGGCAGCGTCGATTCGAGCACGAAACGAGGGATCAGCTAATCGGGCTTGCACCTCAGCATCCGTCCAACACTCAGAAACTTGCGTAATGTCGATATACAGATCATTGAGAAATAATCGACTGGTGGGTGAGTAGGGGCTAATGTGATACGGCTTCGTGTTCTGCAACGCATGGAGTGGATTGAGCCCGATTACCGCGGCGCCCAATTGTTTTCCTGCCCAGTCAATAACAGCCCCAAGGTCTCGGAAATCGCCGACTCCCCAATTGTGATGGCTCCGCAATGAGTAGAGCTGCAATGCAACCCCCCACCATCGCACCCCCTGTTGCAACTGATCGGGAATATAACAACGCTCCGGCGCAACGATGAGACAGAAGGTGACTTCCGTCGTCACAGGACCTCCCCTCGCATGAGCCGTCATCGAGTAATACCCAAGCGGCAGATCTTGTGGAAACGCCACCGCAACACGGAGAAACCGACGTCCCTGAATCGTACGGGTCTCTTCAACCTTGAAACCAGGTTCTTCTGCCCGCTCAAATTGCTTCTCGCCACTCTCCGCGATGAGTGACCATTGGATGTGAAGAGACGGCTCGTCTGAATGTTCGCACGGCACGTACAACGACCAGTTCCCAGCGGCTCGGCCTAGCCGAAGCACATGGACCGGTTCACTGCCCCGTAGCCACCATCGGTTGTCCCATGCTTCGAGCTCCGCAACGAGCTCCTCCCGACTACCGGCCCGCAGATTCATGGCAGCAAGGATCGCTCGCCTGGTCTCATCGGTCGTCACATGCTGAGTGCCGGCGATATCGTAGTAGTCCGCCGCAATCCCGGCCCGATCGGCCAACATGCGCAAGAGCTCGCTTTCTGATTGATCGTACATGGGCGGAGTGTGCGTGAAGGATCGATTCAAGTCAATGCCAGGGATATTCCTGAGACCAGTTGAACCACCTATCGTAACGCAACAGGGCTAAAGGGCAATGAATCGTTGCTTCTTCAACCAGTCGATTGCAGGATGCGTGACAGGCCGATATGGAACCACTACTGCAAGGACTGCAGACTCCCAGTCGAGCGGGCCAGATTGACGCGGGCGGCGTTGAGTTGAAAAAGGGCATTGACGAGGTTTTCTCTCGCGCGGGCGACCGCAGAAAGCCCATTGGTTAGTTCAAAATGGCTGGCGGAGGTGATGACGGCATACCGTTCCCTGGCCAAATCGAGTTCCTTCGTTGCCATCTGAAAACCGGTTTGGGCAATCCCTACTTGTTCCTTGGCCGCAGTCATCGACGCCAGCGCATCATGGACTTCCATCGTGACGTGGTTGAGCACCGACCTCATCCGAAGTGCCTCTTGCTGCCACTGACTCCGCGCTTGCGCGATGCGGCCCTCACGCTGTGCGCCATCAAAGATGGGAATCTGAAGAATCAACGCCATACTGTAGGTATCGAGGGTATTGTTCCAGCGGTTGCCCACTAGTCCATAGTCGCCTTGGGCCACCAGTGAGGGCACCCGTTCACCCGTCATAGAGGCATACATCAGTTCGGAGGCTCTCACGCGGGTGTATTGCGCCTGCACCTCGGGACGTTGACCGAGCGCCTCCTCGACAGCCTTCTTCGACAGGGGAATCTCCGGCACATCCGTACGCCACGTATCAGTCAGCACCACCGCACTATTCGCCGGCAATGCCAGCAGATTGATGAGGCTCAATTTGGCATGGTCGAGCTCATACCGGGCCGAAGAACTCTGTTGCCGCTCTGCCGCCAGTTGGGCCTCCAACCGCGCGATATCAAGCCCTGTGGCCAATCCACCACGCTGACGCTGTCTCACAGTCCCCAGTAACTCATACATGATCTGCTGATTCAGCTCATGCGCCTTGATCATGGCCATGGCTTTCAGGCCTTCCATGTAGGCCAAGGCCACGCCGGCCATCGTATCGAGCTTTTTGGCTTCCGCCTCCTGCTCAGTCATCTGTAATGACTGCCGCGAAGCCCGCCACCGCTGGATCAAGCTGAGGCTGAAGAGATTTTGCGTCGCGCTGATCCGGGCATCAAAAATACTGAAGGGATCGGTGCGCACAGGGGACAAGCCAATGGTCCCGAGGAATTGCGTCCGCCTGCTCTGCCGAACATCGGCGGACAGATTGGGCAGCAGGGCTCCCAACTGTGTTTGCACCTGGCCCTTTGCTTCTTGAACCCGTTCCTTGTACAGCAGCACATCGGGATTATTGTCGGCAGCAGCCGACAAGGCCTCCCGCAGCGTCAAGGACAATATCGGCACCGGCGTCGAGGGGCCAGGGTTCCCCTCATCAGCACCCCAAATCACACTCGTCGTGGCCACCAGTGTGAGAAGGATCACACCGCTCACAGCACGGCGCTCGCCGAGACATGGTTTCTCATGTACCCTCCTCTCTCCCCTCACCTTTCACGCCTCATGTTCCACCCCCTCCCGCTACCGTTCCCTCAGGCTCTCTTGTACCGATTTAAGCAAGGGGCTCAGCAGGTACTCGATAATCCGTCGCTGGCCGGTCTTGATCTCGACCGTGACTGCCATCCCCGGAGAAAGATTCACGTGCCTGCCGTCGACGTGGATCGTCGATCGCGCCATACTCACTCTGATGGGGTAAACGAGCCCGATCTTTTCCATCGGAGCCGCATCATGGGAGACCGTCAGCACATGGCCGGGAATGGTCCCGTACAGGGTGAACGGGAACGTTTCGACCTTGATCTCCACCGACTGCCCTTCCCTCACAAACCCGACATCCTTGTTGTCCACCTGGGCCTCGACCTCCACTGGATGTTCATGAGGCACGACGATGAGTAATGGCTGGGCCGGCGTCACAACGCCGCCGACCGTATGGACCGCGAGCTGCTGCACCACGCCGTCGATGGGGGATATCAGTCGCTGCAGACCGGCCCTTTGACCGGCTTTCGTCATCTCTTGCGCGAGCGAAGCCGCTTTGGTTTCCAAAACCGACAGCTCGGCCTGCTTGGTCTGTTGAAATTCCGACACCATCGCCTGGTAGTGTTGTTCAGCCTCCGCAAGCGCCGCCCGGTCTTGGACCGCCTTCTTTTTCTGCGCGGCTAACTCCTGAGCCTTATCGATCCGCTGCCCTTCTGCCTGAAGAAAATCCATTTTGGTCACGGCCTCATGCTCCAATAACTTCTTGTAGGCCTCCGCCCGTTCGACCTCCATCGGCACCGTCGCTTCCAAACGGAGAATGTTCTCGGTGGTTTGCTCCACCGCAGCCCGACGTTGATCCACAAGGTGCTGGGCCACGGCAATCTTGGCCCGGTATTCTGCCAGCTGGTCGCGTAGCAGCTGTTGTTGCAGCACGACATAGGCAGGGTCTGCTTCGGCAGGCGCATCAAAAGTGGCCTGCCCACGAATCAAGGCTCGTAGTCGGGCCGCTTCTACTTTCGCCGCGCGCTGTTCGTTTGAGGCACGATCATGATCGGCGCGATTCAGCGTGGCATCCAACTCGATCAACAGATCGCCTTGCTTCACGGTTTGCCCATCCTGCACGTGGATCGAGGCAATGACGCCGGCCTCATACGGTTGGATGATCTTAGAGTAGCCGCTGGGGATGATCTTGCCCTGTGCGGTGGCGACAATGTCGATCCTGCCCAATGAGGCCCACAACACAGCCGCTGTAAAGACCGCGACGATCGTCCAGAGGAGTGCTCGGCCGATCGGCGAGGGAGGCGCCTGCTGGATTTCCAATACCGCCGGCAGAAAATCCACGGCAGGCCCGCCTTGAGCGACCGTGCCTGACATCTGGCGTGATTCAGCCTGCCAAGCGGCCTTCCACACCGTCCAATGTCGTGACAGCGCACCGAACGCCATGTGACCTCAGAGTTGCATTTCAGATTTCAGGTTTCAAGTTACGAGTGACCATAAACAGCCCATCGCGTCAACCACGAAACCAGAAACTCACAACACGAAACCGCTGTCGCCTTACTCCTTACGTTTCACCTTTGGCCACCGGCCTGATGAGCATGCAACCGCGCATACAATCCGCCGATGCCGAGCAGCTGTTCATGCGACCCCTGTTCGACAATCTCTCCCCGATCGACGACGCAGATGCGGTGGGCTGGCCGTACCGTGCTCAACCGATGGGCGATCACCACGACCGTCCGTCCCTTGGCAATCTCCGCCATGTTCCGCTGGATCACCGCTTCGGACTCGTAGTCCAGGGCGCTGGTGGCTTCATCAAAAATCAAAATGCGAGGATTCGCCACCAAGGCTCGCGCGATGGCGATCCGCTGTCGTTGCCCGCCCGACAAGGTACACCCATGCTCACCGATCACCGTGTCGTACCCATCCGACAATTCCAGAATAAACTCATGGGCGCCGGACAACTTTGCCGCCTGAATCACCTGTTCCATCGACAGACCTGGGTCGGTCAACGCAATATTGCTCCGCACAGAACCGTTAAAGAGGAAGTTCTCTTGCAGCACGACCCCCACGTGTCGCCGCAACCAAGCCGGATCAACCTGGGCCAGGTCGACGCCGTCGACTAAGATCCGTCCCCGCTCCGGCACATAGAGCCGCTGCAGTAACTTTGCGATCGTGCTTTTCCCTGAGCCGGACCGACCGACGATCCCGATCATCTGGCCTGGCTCAATACGACAAGAAAGTTTGCGCACGACCTCCGGCCCGTCAGGTCGATATCGAAACGTGACCTCGTCGAATTGCACGCGCCCTGTCACATGGGGCAGCGTTGTCCGGTTTGGATTGTACGACGGCTCCGGCGGTGTATTGAGTACATCGCCTAAACGCTCAACTGAAATACCGACCTGTTGAAACTCCTGCCAGAGATTCACCAGCCGCAGAATTGGTCCCGTCACTTGGGCCGCAAGCATGTTGAACGCGATCAACTGCCCGATACTGAGGTCGCCGCCGATCACGCGATAGGCTCCCAACCACAGCACGGCCACCGTGGTGACCTTCTGCACACAGGTCGCGGATTGACCAGCGATCGTCATCAAGCTTGTCGCGCGGAAACTCGCCTGCACATAGCCCGCCAGTTGTTCTTCCCATTTCCGCAACAGAGGCGGCTCTACTGCCATAGCCTTTACCGTCTGAATCCCGCTCACAGCCTCCACTAAGAACGCTTGATTCTCCGCGCCCCGATTGAACTTCTCATGCAACTGAGCTCTGATCGCCGGCGTAATCGCCACGGACAGCAACGCATAGATCGGCAACGACGCCATGACCACAAGCGTGAGGGTGGAACTGTAGAACCACATCACGCCCAGAAAGACGACGGTAAAGAGGACATCGAGCAGTACCGTGACCGCATGACTGGTCAAGAATTGGCGGATCTGCTCCAACTCCCTGACCCGTGCCACCGTATCGCCGATGCGCCTCGCTTCAAAATAGGAAAGGGGGAGCGCCAGGACATGACGGAAGAGTTGTGCACCCAGGCTGACATCGATTCGATTCGTGGTGTGGGCAAACAGATAGGAACGAAGTCCCCCCAAGAGCGCCTCAAAGATCGCCAACGTGACCATCCCGATGGCCAACACATGGAGCGTCGTAAACCCCTTATGCACGAGCACCTTGTCGATGACCACTTGTGTAAAAAGCGGGGTCAGGAGCGCGAAAAGCTGGAGAAAGAACGACGCGACAAGCACTTCACCGAAGAACTTGCGGTACTTGACGATCGCGGGAATGAACCACGTAAAATCGAACGTGAGGTCTTGCAGGCGGACATTGGCCCGCTTCGTGAAGAGCAACAGTTCGCCGATCCCAATCTCTTCGAACTGCTCCCGAGCACACACCAGGGGACGCCCCTCGACGGGATCTTGGACCAGGAGCTTCCCCCCTTCGAATTTGGCGACGACGAGGTAGCGCCCATCCGCTCGCTTGGCTATCGCCGGCAACGGTGTCCCAGGCAATGTGTCCCACGTCGTCTTGACCCGCCCAGCTTTTAGACCAAGATGTTTGGCAGCACGAAGGAGATCCGTATCGGAGAGCATCTGTCCAGATTGGGCGAACTGATGCCGTAGCTGAGCGCCGTCGGCAGGAAGATCATGAAATCGTGCGAGAATGAGGAGGCAGATCAGGCCGGTATCTGTCTCAAGGGGAGAATCGGCAGAACCTTCGCTATCCGGTGGAGACGAGGGAACCCGCGCAGCATTGGCTGACATCCAGCCATCTTAGGATAGCGCCGTCTGA